>DATFHP010000059.1:0-10720 GCA_035248285.1 Allosphingosinicella sp.
GCCCCGGCAATGCGGTAGAAGAGGCCGGGACGGTCGTGCGAATAGACGGTGAGCAGCGTCGCCCCGCGCTCTTTCTGGACGCCCGTCCACAACGGTTTCGCCTTTTCGCCCATGCGCGCCGCCTCGTCGACGAAGCGCGCATTATGCTCGAGCACTTCGATCGGCTCGGCGAGCCAATAGGAATCGGGCAGGCGACCGGCGAAGTGCGTAAAACGCGCCTTGTCCCATTTGAGCCGCGCGGCGAGCTGCGCCTGTATCTCCTCGACGCGCTCGTGCCGGCCCGATTGCTTGTGCCCCAGCCGAAGCAGTTCCTCGGCCGCCTCGAACAAGGTCGTGAGCAGCTGCCGCTTCCAGCTGTTCCAGACGCCTGGGCCGACCGCGCGTATGTCGACCACGGTCAGCAGCAGCAGCAGATGCAGCCGCTCCAGGCTGGCGACCTGCTCGGCGAAGTCGGAGATCGTCTTCGGATCGCTGAGATCGCGGCGGAAGGCGGTGTTGGACATATGCAGATGCCAGCGCACCAGCCAGGCGACGGTTTCGGTCTCGGCCGGAGAAAGGCCGAAACGCGGACACAGCCGGTAGGCGACCTCCTCGCCGAGCTGGCTGTGGTCGCCGCCCCGTCCCTTGGCGATGTCGTGCAGCAGCACCGCGACATAGAGCACGCGCCGCGATGCGATGCGCTTGAACAAATGGGTGGAGAGCGGATGATCTTCCTTGAGATCGCCGTTCTCGATCCGTGCGAGCAGGCCGATCGCGCGGATCGAATGCTCGTCGACGGTATAATGGTGGTACATGTCGAATTGCATCTGCGCGACGACGCGGCCGAAATCGGGCACGAAACGGCCGAACACGCCCGCCTCGTTCATCCAGCGCAATACGGTCTCGGGGTCGCGCGGCGACGTCAGCACGTCGAGGAACAAGGCATTGGCGCGGGGATCGGCGCGCACCGCCGCGTCGATGAGCTTGGCGTCCCGGTTGGCGGCGCGCATCGCCATCGGATGAATCTCGACGCCATATTTGTCGGCGAGCGCGAACAATTCGATCAGGCGAACGGGATCCTTGGCGAAAAAGTCGTCGGCAGGGAGCGCGAGCCGGCCGCGTTCCAGGACGAAGCCGTCGAGATCGCGAGGCCGTCGCCGGAGCGCGGGCAGCCCGAAGCGGCGGCCGCGGCGCGCGAACTTCTCGTCGAGATGGGCGAGGAAGACGCCGGTAAGGTCGCCGACCATCTTCGCGTGCAGGAAATAATGCTGCATGAAGCGCTCGACCGAAGATTTGCCGGGCCGATCGGCATAATGCATCCGCTCGGCGAGCTCGCGCTGGAAGTTGAACGTCAGCCGGTCCTCGGCGCGGCCGGCGATGAGATGCAGGTTGCAGCGCACCGCCCAGAAGAAGCGCTCGGCCTTCTGGAATTGCCTCAGCTCCTCCGGAGAGAAGAGCCCGACATCGACGAGCTCGTCGACCGATTGCAGCCGATAGGCATATTTGCCGATCCAGTAGAGCGTGTGCAGGTCGCGGAGCCCGCCCTTGCCCTCCTTGACGTTGGGTTCGACGACATAGCGGCTGTCGCCCATCCGCCGATGGCGCTCTTCGCGCTCCTCGAGCTTCTCGGTGACATAGGCCGCGGCCTTGCCGCCGACGACCTCGTGCCAGAATCGTCGGCGGGCCTCCTCGAAGATCGATTCGTCCCCCCAGACGTAACGGGCCTCCAATATGGCGGTGCGGACCGTGTGGTCCTGTGTCGCAACGCGGATCATCTCGTCGATCGAGCGGCTCGAATGCCCGACCTTGAGGCCGAGGTCCCAGAGCAGATAGAGGATCGACTCGATCACCTGCTCGGACCAGCTGCTCAATTTCCATGGCGTGACGAAGGCGATGTCGACGTCCGAATAGACCGCCATTTCGCCGCGGCCGTAGCCGCCGACGGCGAGCAGGAGCAGCCGCTGCTCGCTGGTCGGATTGCTCACCGGATAGAGCCGCGTGACCGTGAAATCATGGGCGAGGCGGACGATCTGATCCGCCAGAAAGGCATAAGCGGCGGCGGTCTCCGTGCCCTGATAGGGCTTTTCCTCCAGCCGGCGGGCGATCTCGCCGCGGCCGTCGAGCAGGGCCTGTTTGAGAATCGCCGTCGCGGCGGCGCGCAACGTGCCGGCGTCCCGCCCGTCGAGCGCGGCAAGGCGGTCGGCGAGCGCGCGGCGATCGATAATCGCGCGCTGGTTGGCAAGGGCATGAGGGTTACGCATCGTCGACTGAATCTAGGGGGTGAGGCCGGTCGTCACAACGCGAATTCTTCCCCTCAGCCCTCTCCTTGCTCTGCCGCCAGTCGCTTCAGGCGATACAGCGCATCGAGCGCCTCGCGCGGGCTGAGCGTATCCGGATCGATCGCCGCCAGCGTTTCGAGCAAAGGGTCGGGCGCCGGCTCGACGCTCCCGCCCGCCGCCGCCGCGAACAAGGGCAAATCGTCGAGGCCCGCGGCGATGCCGCCGGTTGCGGCACGGCCCGCTTCGAGCTTGGCGAGCACGGCCCGGGCGCGGGCGACGACCGGCGGCGGCAGCCCCGCCAGCTTGGCGACGGCGAGACCGTAGCTCCGATCGGCGGGCCCGTCGGCGACTTCGTGCAACAGCACCAGATCGCCTTTCCATTCGCGCGCCCGGACATGGTGCAGCGACAAGGCATCGAGCCGCTCGGCGAGACGGGTGAGCTCGTGATAATGGGTGGCGAACAGGCAGCGGCAGCGGTTGCGGTCGTGGATCCACTCGACCACCGCCCAGGCGATCGCGAGCCCGTCATAGGTCGAAGTGCCGCGTCCGACCTCGTCGAGGATGACGAAGCTGCGCTCGGTCGCCTGGGCCAGGATCGCGGCGGTTTCGACCATTTCGACCATGAAGGTCGAGCGGCCGCGCGCGAGATTGTCGGAGGCGCCGACGCGGCTGAACAGGCGGTCGACGAGGCCGAGGCGCGCCTGCGCGGCGGGCACGTAGGAGCCGGCCTGTGCGAGCAAGGCGATCAGCGCGTTCTGCCGCAGGAAGGTCGATTTGCCGCCCATGTTGGGACCGGTCACCAGCCAGATCCGCTCGGTCTCCGACAGGCGGCAATCGTTGGCGACGAAGCGTTCGCCGCCGCCGCGCAGCGCCTCCTCGACGACCGGATGGCGTCCGCCATCGACTTCGAAGCAGGCATGGTCGACAAAGCGCGGCCTGCACCATCCGCCTTCGGCGGCGCGTTCGGCGAGCGCCGCGGCAACGTCGAGCCGCGCCAGCGCGTCGGCAGTGGCGGCAATCGCGTCGGCTTGCTCATGCACCGCGGCATTCAGATGCGCGAGATGGGCCGCTTCGGCGGCGAGCGCATGGGCGCCGGCCTGACCCACCTTGAGCGCCTGCTCGTGCAGGTCCGGCGCGTTGAAACGCACCACGCCGGCGAGCGTCTGCCGGTGGGTGAAGCCGGCGTCGGGCCGCATCAGCGGATCGGCGTGCCGTGCCGGAACCTCGATATGATAGCCGAGCACATTGTTGTGACGGATCTTGAGCGCGGCGATGCCGGTCGTTTGGCGATAGCGGGCTTCGAGCCCCGCGATCGCGCGCCGTCCCTCGCCGCTGTTGCCGCGCAGCGCGTCGAGCGCGGCGTCGTAGCCGTCGGCGATATAGCCGCCCTCGCCGGCGTCGACCGGCGGAGTCGCGACCAGCGCGCGCGACAGCAGATCGACCAGGGCGCCATGACCGGTCAGCGCCGGGAGCAGCGCCTCGAGCAGCGACGGCGCATCGTCGAGGCTCGCGAGGCGATCGTGCAGCCGCCGCGCCTCGGCGAGGCCGTCGCGCAGCTGCCCCAGGTCGCGCGGGCTGCCGCGCCCGGCGACGACGCGCCCGAGCGCACGGCCGACGTCCGGAAACGCCCTCAACTGGCCGCGCGTCCTCTCGCGCACACCGGAATCGCGCTCGAAGCGCCCGACCAGATCGAGTCGCGCGTCGATCGCCGCCTGGTCGAGCAGCGGCGCGCCAAGATCGGCGGCAAGCAGCCGGGCGCCGGCGCCGGTCACGGTGCGGTCGACCGAGCCGAGCAGGCTGCCGGTGCGGCCGCCGCCGGCTCTCGCCGTCAATTCCAGGCTCTCGCGCGTCGCCGCGTCGATCATCATATGATCGCGCGACGTGCGCGCCACCGGCGGCCTCAGGAAGGTCAGGGATTCGCGCGCGACCTCGTCGAGATAGGCGAGCAGGCCGCCGGCGGCGGCGAGCGCGGCCCGCTCGAAGGCACCGAAGCCGTCGAGGGTGGCGACGCCGAAGCGCTCGCGCAGGCGCTTTTCGGCGCCGATGCTGTCGAAGCCGGCGGAGCGAAGATGGACGCCGCGGACCGCAAGCGGCGCGGGGGCGATGATCTCGGCGGCATCGAGCCGGGCCAGCTCGGCGTCGAGCAGCGCGGGCGGGATCGCGCTGAGTTCGAAACGCCCGGTCGAGATATCGGCGGCGGCGAGCCCGAGCCGGTCGCCGACCGGCGCCACCGCGACCAGCCAGTTGGCGGCGCGCGAGTCCAGCAGGGCTTCCTCGGTGAGCGTGCCGGCCGTGACCAGCCTGACGATCGCACGGCCAACCAGCGCCTTCGAGCCGCGCTTCCTCGCCTCCGCGGGGCTTTCGATCTGCTCGGCGATGGCGACGCGGTGGCCGGCCTTGATCAGCCGCGCGAGATAGGCTTCGGCGGCGTGGACGGGCACGCCGCACATGGGCACCTTGGCACCGTCATGCTCGCCGCGCGCGGTCAGCGCGATATCGAGGCAGGCAGCGGCAATCCTGGCGTCCTCGAAGAACAATTCGAAAAAATCGCCCATGCGGTAGAAGAGCAGGCAGTCGGGCGCCTCGGCCTTGAGCGCATGATATTGCGCCATCATCGGCGTCGGCGCGGCCGCGCCGCCCGCCGCATCGGTTTTGCCGTGCCTTTCCCTGGTTGCCATGGGACAGCGATAAAGGCTCTGCGGCGGTTGCGGAACCGGCTTCGTGGCGAGCGCGGATGGCACGCCATGGCTTCGCGCGCCGCCGCGACGGCTAAGCTTCGGGAAGCGAGACCGGCATCCCGAGGTGCTGCAGGAAGTCGGGCTTGCCGACGCCGACGCCGGCCGCCCGCAAGATCGCGTAGGCGGTGGTCACGTGAAAGAAGAAGTTGGGCAGGGCGAAATCGGTCAGATAGCCGGCTCCGGCGAACCGGTAGCCCATGCCGTTGGGGAAACGCAGCACGACCTCGCGATCCCCGCTCCCGGCGAGCGCAGCGCGATCGACGCTCTCCACGAACGCGATCGTGCGGTCGCAGCGATCCTTGAGCTCCGCGAAGCTGGTTTCGGTGTCGGGCATCGACGGCGCCTCGATGCCGCACAATCGTGCGATCGCCGCTTTGGCGGTGTCCGAAGCCATCTGATATTGGGCGGCGAGCGGCCGCATGTCGGGGGCGAGCCGCGCGTCGATCAATTCGGCCTCTGGTTTTTCAGCCGCGGCCTTGTCGAGCCAGGCCCGCATGTTCTTCAGGGCATTGACGAAAACCGGTGCCGACGCGTCGTAGATGCTGAAACTCATGAAATCCTCCCGATCAAGCTCGCGTGCTGTGCAGCAACGCCGCCGCCGAAACCACCCCCGACCGATATTCGGCAAGCCTGCCGCATCTTGCCGTGCGCCAAAACACGCTCCGTCACGACCGTTGCCGTAATCGGGTTTGGACCCTACACGCGGCGCGAAGGACGGGTGAATGAGCGAAGGCAGCAACGTCAAATTTTCCGAGCAGGAAGCCTTGCTCTTCCACAGCCAGGGACGGCCGGGGAAGATCGAGATCATCGCCTCAAAGCCGATGGCGACGCAGCGCGACCTGAGCCTGGCCTATTCGCCCGGAGTCGCCGTGCCGGTGCGCGCGATCGCCGAAGATCCGAGCCGCGCCTACGAACTGACCGCCAAGGGCAATCTGGTCGCGGTCATTTCCAACGGCACCGCCATCCTCGGCCTCGGCAACCTCGGCGCGCTCGCCGCCAAACCGGTGATGGAAGGCAAAGCGGTGCTGTTCAAGCGCTTCGCCGACGTCGACGCGATCGACATCGAGGTCGCGACCACGGATGCGGATGCCTTCATCAACGCGGTCGCGCTGCTCGAGCCGAGCTTCGGCGGCATCAATCTCGAGGACATTGCGGCCCCCGATTGCTTCATCATCGAGCAGGCCTTGCGCGAGCGGATGAACATTCCGGTGTTCCACGACGACCAGCACGGCACCGCGATCATCACCGCCGCGGGGGTGATCAACGCCTGCCATCTGACCGGGCGCACGCTGGCCGACGCCCGCGTGGTGGTGAACGGCGCCGGCGCGGCGGCCATCGCCTGCACCGAGCTGATCAAGGCCCTGGGCGCGCGGCCGGACCATGTCATCCTGTGCGACCGCAAGGGCGTGATCTACAAAGGCCGCGAAGGCGGGCTCGACCAATGGAAATCGGCACACGCCGTCGACACCGACGCGCGCACGCTCGAAGAGGCGCTGGTCGGCGCCGATATCTTCCTCGGCCTGTCGGTCGGCGGCGCGCTCAAGCCCGACATGGTCGCGAAAATGGCCGACAAGCCGATCATCTTCGCCATGGCCAATCCGGACCCTGAGATATCGCCGCCCGACGCCAAGGCATCGCGGCCCGATGCGATCATCGCCACCGGACGATCGGATTATCCCAACCAGGTCAACAACGTGCTTGGCTTTCCCTTCATCTTCCGCGGCGCGCTCGACGTCCGCGCGACGACGATCAACGACGAGATGAAGATCGCCGCGGCGCATGCGCTGGCCGCGCTGGCGCGCCAGCAGGTGCCCGAGGAGGTTGCCGCCGCTTATGGCGGACAGACGCATAGCTTCGGAGCCAATTACATCATTCCCGCGCCGTTCGATCCGCGGCTGATGGAGGTGGTTCCCGCCGCGGTGGCTCAGGCGGCGATGGACAGCGGCGTCGCGCAATTCCCGATCAAGGACATGAACGCCTATCGCAGCCAGCTGCGTTCGCGGCTCAACCCCACCCATTCGGTGCTCACGCTCGCTTACGAGGCCGCGCGCGCCCATCCCAAGCGCGTGCTGTTCGCCGAGGGCGAGGAGGATGTCGTGCTGCGCGCGGCTATGGCCTTCCGCGAGGGCGGCTATGGTATCCCCTTGCTGGTCGGCCGCGACGATGTGCACGACCGGCTGCGGGCGATGGGCGTCGACGACCCGGAGGTTTTCGAGGTCCACAACAGCCGCAACTCGCCGCTGGTGCCGAAGATGGTCGACTATCTGTACCCGCGGCTGCAGCGGCGCGGCCATCTGCGCCGTCAGGTCGAGCGCATGGTCAATCAGGACCGCAACACCTTCGCTTCGCTGATGCTCGCTCTCGGCGAGGCCGATGTGATGATCAGCGGCGTGACCCGCCCCTATGCGCAGACGCTGCGCCAGGTTCGACGGGTGATCGATCCCGCCGAGGGCCGCACCCCGTTCGGAATCCATCTCCTGGTAGGCAAGAGCCACACCATATTCATGGCCGATACGACCGTCACCGAGCGGCCGACCGCCGAGCAGCTTGCCGACATCGCCGAGCAGACGGCGGCGGTGGCGCGGCGAATGGGGCACGAGCCGCGCGTCGCCTTCCTTTCCTATTCGACCTTCGGAAACCCTTCCGGAACGCATGTGGAGCATCTGCGCGGCGCCGTCCGCCTGCTCGACGAGCGCAAGGTCGATTTCGAATATGAAGGCGAGATGGCGCCCGAGGTCGCGCTGAATGCGGAAATGGGCCGCTTCTATCCGTTCAGCCGGCTGTCGGAACGCGCCAATGTGCTGATCATGCCGGGCCTCCAATCGGCCAATCTCTCCGCCAAGCTGCTTCGCGAGCTGGGCGGCGATTCGGTGATCGGCCCGATGCTGATCGGAATGGAGCGGCCGGTGCAGGTGGCGTCGATGACCGCGACCGCCTCGGATCTGGTCACGCTCGCCGTGCTCGCGGCTAGTGGAATTGCCATTTAGGACGCACGATCGCTACAACGCCGAGAAGAACGCGCCGACCTCGGCCGCGAAGGCTTCAGGCTCCTCCATCGCCGCGAAATGACCGCCCGCCGGCATCTCGGTCCACCGGGCAACGTTATAGGCGCGCTCGGCCGCGGCGCGCGGCGGATAGGGCAGGAACTCGGCGGGAAACAGGGCACAGCCCGTCGGCACCTCGACGCGCGGCATGTCACGCGGACCGGTCAGAATGCTGCTGTACATCCAGATGGCGGATTGCACGGCATCGTTGACCAGATAGAGCATGATGTTGGTCAACAGCCGGTCCTTGGGAAAACGGCTGTCGATGTCGCCGTGCGTGTCGCCCCAGCTGTGGAACTTCTCCGCCACCCAGCCGGCAAAGCCCAGCGGCGAATCGGCCAAGGCCAGCCCGATGGTCTGCGGCTTGGTCGCCTGCTCCATCATATAGGCGGATTCGACGAACTGGACGCTTGAAAGCCGGTCCCGCCAGGCGCGAGTCGCCTCGTCCCCGTGATCGGCGGTCGCCGGCAACAGGAACATGTTGAGATGGATCCCCGCGACGACGTCGCCATGTTCGCCGCCGAGCCAACTCGTCACCGCCGATCCCCAATCCCCGCCCTGCGCACCGAATCGCGAATAGCCCAGCACATCGACCATCAGCTTGCGCCATAGTTCCGCCACGCGACGCGGCCCGATCGGATTGGCGGGACGCGACGAAAAGCCGTATCCGGGCAGCGAGGGCACGACCACGTCAAAGCCCATCGCGGCCAGCGGCCCCACCACCTCGGCGAACTCGAGCACCGATCCGGGCCAACCGTGGGTGAGGATGATCGGCAGCCGCGCCACGCCGCGCGCGCGGACATGGATGAAATGCACGTCGATATCCTCGACGCGGGCAATGAAGTGCGGCAGCGCGTTGAGCCCACGTTCGGCCGCCCGCCAGTCATATCCTTCACGCCAATAGTCGAGCAGGCCCCGCAACCAGCGCGCGTCCACTCCATATTTCCAGTCGACATCGTCGGCGGGCGCATAGCCCACTTCGGACAGGGCAAGCTTCGCCGCGATGCGATCGAGAACGGACTGCGGCACATCGATCTTGAAGGGACGCACTTCGCCCGCCATCATCATACCCCCGGTTGCACGGCGCAGCCTTGTTGCCGCCCGCTCATCGCGTCAATCGGCGGCACGGCGTGGACGGATTCGTTCAACGAGAGGAGACGGATTCAGGGACCGCCCTGATCACCGCCGGGCGCCCCGCCCATGCCGGCCGCGCCGACGGTGCCGATATTGCCGAACAGCTCCTGGAAGAAGCTGTGCTTGCGTCCGAGCGTCGGCGTCTTGTCGGCGTCCGGCGTGATCGAGACGATCTTCTCGAGCCCCGATCGATCGACCGAGGCGACATTGCCCTGGTCGTCGAAACGGATGTGAAGCAAGGTCTGCGCGGTCGGCTTCGGTGTGGAGAAAGCGAGCTGGCGGGTGTTGCGCGACACATAATACCAGTCGCGCTGGTCAAACTGACCGACGAAGGTCGGCCGGCCCAAGGTGCCGGTGACCGAATCGCGATTGTCGACACCGGGTTGAATCGCGCCGACCAGCGTCTCGTCGACGATATAGCCGCGATGCTCGCGAAGCTTGGCACAGCCCGCGCTCGCGAGAAGCAGGCAGAGCGCCAGACCGGTCGTGGCGATTCGTCGCTGACGGAGGGGCATTGAACAATCTCCCGAAACTGCCAGTGCACGAGGCTCGAAACCGAGCCGCACCGAGCGCAGCCTTGCAGGCGGCGGCTGAACGCTCAATATGCCGCGATGAACCTGCGGCGCAAGTACGCCCATGCAGGGCGCGAAGGAAGACGTGAGACTGTTCAAGGCAATGTTCGGCGACAAAGAGGGTAAGGCGCGGGCCGAAATCCTCTACGCGCGCATCGTGGCGGCCGCCCGCGACCCCCATTGGTATGTCGCTGGCGGCGTGCCGGATACGATCGACGGGCGGTTCGACATGATCGCCGCGCTGCTCGCGCTCGTGATGCTGAGGCTCGAGGCCGACGGCGGATCGAGCCGCGCCGCTGTCGCCGCGCTGGCCGAATGCTTCGTCGACGATATGGAGGGCAGCCTGCGCCAGATCGGCATCGGCGACCTCGTCGTCGGCAAGCATGTGGGCCGGATGATGAGCGCGCTCGGCGGTCGCCTCGGCGCCTTCCGCGACGCTTTGACCGAGGGAGACGATCTCATGGCTCCGGTCCGCCGCAACATCTTCCATGAAGCGCCCCCCTCCGACGAGGCACTGCACCATGTCGTCGCACGGCTCGGCCGTTTCCGCGGACGCCTGGAGGCGCTTCCGGCGGCCGAGCTCGCCGCAGGGGCCCTGTCCGAAGCATGAGCCATCCGGCGCCCGAATTCAGCCGCCCGGTGCAGATCGACACTTTGGGCCATGCCCTACGCACGGTCGGGATCGCGGCCGACGCGGCGGAGCGCGAAGCGCTCGCGCGCCGCTTCGGTTTGGCCGCGATTCACCGGCTGGAGGCCGAAATCGGCCTGACGCGCGATGGCGACGAGGTCAGGGCGGCCGGCCTCCTGCACGCGGCGGTGACGCAAAGCTGCGTCGTCTCGGGCGAGCCGGTCGAGGCGGTGATCGATGCGCCGTTCGCGCTTCTGTTCCGGCCCGAGTCGGAGGCGAGCACGAGCGACGAGGTCGAGCTCGCCGAAAGCGACTGCGACATGGTCTTTTATGCGGGCGCTTCGAT
>DATFHP010000060.1:0-3603 GCA_035248285.1 Allosphingosinicella sp.
GCCGACCTTGCGGTGATCCTGATCGATGCGCGCAAGGGCGTGCTCACCCAGACAAGGCGCCACTCCTATCTGGCCCATCTGCTCGGCATCAGGAAGCTGGTGCTGGCGGTGAACAAGATGGATCTGGTCGGCTACGACCAGGCGAAGTTCGATGCCATCGTCGCGGACTATCGCGCCTTCGGCCGCGACGTCGGGATCGACGATTTTCTCGCCATTCCCGTTTCCGGCCTGAAGGGCGACAACGTCACCGTCGGCAGCGACAGCATGGGCTGGTATGGAGGGCCCACGCTGATCGACCATCTCGAAAGTGTTCAGGTAGAGGATGAAGCGAACCAGGCGCAACCGTTCCGGATGCCTGTCCAATGGGTCAACCGGCCCAACCTCGACTTTCGCGGTTTTGCCGGCCTCATCGCCAGCGGTTCGGTCAAGCCCGGCGATCCCGTCAGGATCCTGCCGTCGGGCCGGACCTCGACGGTCGCCCGCATCGTCGCCTTCGAAGGCGATATGGAAAGCTGCGCCGCGGGCCAGTCGGTCACGCTGACACTGGCCGACGAGGTCGACTGCTCGCGCGGCGATGTCATCGTCGCCTCGGCGGATCCGCCCGAGGTTGCCGACCAGTTCGAGGCCACTTTGGTGTGGATGGCCGACCAGGAGATGCTTCCGGGGCGTCCCTATTGGCTGAAGCTCGGCACGCAGATGGTCACCGCCACCGTCCAGGCCCCCAAATATCAAGTGAACGTCAACACCATGGAACATCTGGCGGCGAAGACGCTGGAGCTGAATTCGATCGGCATCGGCAATTTGTCGACCGATCGTCCGATCGTGTTCGAAAGCTATGAGGTCAGCCGCGACCTCGGCGGCTTCATCCTGATCGACAAGGCGACCAACGCGACCGTGGCGGCAGGCATGCTGCACTTCGCTCTGCGCCGCAGCCAGAATGTGCACTGGCAGGCGATCGACGTCACGCGTGAGCGACGCGCGGATCTCAAGAACCAAAAGCCCGCAGTGCTGTGGTTCACGGGTCTATCGGGAGCGGGCAAATCGACGATTGCCAATCTGGTGGAGAAGAAGCTCGCGCGGATGAACCGACACACGTTCCTGCTCGACGGCGACAATATCCGCCACGGGCTCAACCGCGATCTCGGCTTCACCGATGCCGACCGGGTCGAGAATATCCGACGGGTGGGCGAAATCGCCAAGCTCATGACCGATGCCGGCCTGATCGTCATCACCGCCTTCATCTCGCCGTTCCGCGCCGAGCGCGAAATGGTGCGCGAGATGATGCGTTCCGGCGAGTTCCTCGAAGTGCATGTCGATACGCCGCTCGAAGTGGCCGAGGCCCGCGACGTCAAAGGGCTCTATAAGAAGGCGCGGGCCGGCGATCTCAAGCATTTCACCGGCATCGACAGTCCCTACGAGCCGCCCGAGCATCCCGAAATCCATATCGACACGACCCGGCTCACGCCTGAGCAGGCCGCCGATGCGATCGTCGAAAGGCTGCTGGGATGAGCCTCAGCGACGCCGATCTTGCCGTCGCCACCGCCGATACCGCGGGCAAGCTGCTGCTCGAGCTGCGTGCCAGCGGGCTGTTCGAAGGGACGGCGCTCGGCAACGCGGGCGATGCGATCGCGAATGCCTTCATCATGGCGGCGCTGCGCGAACATCGCCCCGACGATGCGATATTGAGCGAGGAAGAGAAAGACAGTCAAAGCCGCTGCGCCCAGTCGCGCGCATGGATCGTCGATCCGCTCGACGGCACGCGCGAATATGCGGAGGGTCGCGACGATTGGGCGGTGCATATAGCGCTGGCGATCGATCGCAGGCCCGCGCTGGGCGTCGTCGCGTTGCCCGCCCAAGCCAAGCTGCTCCGTTCGGACGCTCCTCCGTTGGTGCCCAATAGTCCGCAACGGCTGCGTCTTCTGGTGAGCCGGACGCGGCCGCCGGCCGAAGCCGAGCGGGTCGCCAAGGCGCTCGGCGCGGAATTGGTGCCGATGGGATCAGCCGGAGCCAAGGCGATGGCGGTGCTTCTCGGCCAAGGCGACATCTATCTTCATGCCGGCGGACAATATGAATGGGACAATTGCGCACCGGCCGCCGTCGCGCTCGCGGCCGGGCTTCATGCCGCGCGGCTGGATGGATCGCCGCTGACCTACAACCAGCAGGATCCCAAGCTTCCCGATCTCCTGATTTGCCGTCCCGAACACGCCGATCGCGTTGCCAAGGCGCTGGCAGGGCCCGATGCGGGGCGGGAGGCGCGCTGAGAGAAGGCTCGGACGCGGCTTGCCGGTGTTCTGGCTTTCGATAATGATGTCCGTGGAGATCGGTATCTTGCTGAGGGTTTTTTGATGGCTGGGCTGTGGTTCGACGAATTTTCTGTAGGGCAGACATTTGTCCATGCGATCCGTCGCACCGTCACCGAGACGGACAATGTCTTGTTCACCGCAATGACCCACAATCCCGCGCAGCTGCATCTCGACGAGGAATATATGCGCGGCACCGACTATGGCACGCGCATCGTCAATTCCGGCTTCACGCTCGGGCTGATGGTGGGGATCTCGGTGGGAGACACGACGCTGGGCACCGCCGTCGCCAATCTCGGATGGGACGAGGTGCGCTTTCCCAAGCCGGTCTTTCACGGCGACACGATCCGGGTCGAAACCGAGGTGATCGCGCTTCGCGACAGCAAGTCGCGGCCGGACCAGGGCATCGTCACCTTCCTGCACCGGGCCTATAACCAGCGGAACGAGCTGGTCGCGCATTGCAAGCGGAGTGGACTTCAGCGCAAGAAGCCCGCGGCGTGATGATCTGCTTGCCAGGTGCCAATCAGGCAAGGGTGCAGGGCGACTTCGCCCGTAGCGGATGCTTCCTTCCGTTGCGATCGGCGAAGCAAGCGATGGCTTGACTGCCGCAAACGCGCGACCATATCGCTTTTCGCAGCATTGCTGCGGCGCACAAATCGGGGAAGAAGCTGGAAAGGCTCGATCAGGTCATGGACAATAAGAGCATCTTCGAGGCAATCGTCCTTCGGAAGTGCATCGACGCCACGTACAATCGCTCGGCCGTCAAGCTGGCTCCCCACATCATGTACACCAAGCATGGCGAGCTCTTCATCGACGCCGTCACCGTCGAACGTGACGGGCGGCCGCCACGCGAGGTCAAGCTTGGCACCTTCAAGCTCGCCGGTCTCAGGGACATATCGGTCGATCGCCGGATGTTCGAGCCCGAGCCCGCGTTCGATCCCAACGACGACAAATATGCCGGCGTTTCGGTGCTTGCCGTCGAGATCGGCTGATCGATTTCATCCACGCGCTCAGGTCAGAGCAGGGTCATCCGCTTCGGATGCCGAAGGCGTGGCGAGCGCGGCTGCTGGCGAGGCTCCTTTCATGGGGTTAGAGCAAGTCGGCGAATCGTGAAAAAGCCGGCCTGGCCTCGTTCCGGTTCAGGTTGAACCGGAACGAGGCTAGAAAGTTCTTTGATGGCCGTGCTTGGGTCCGAAGCTGGCCCCGCCAGCTTCGGACCCGGCGCATTCCGAGCCGCCGGAATGAGCAGGTGCCGATTGCCCCCGGCAATCGGCAGCCGTGCCGGGGGCACGGCGGCCAGCTC
>DATFHP010000061.1:0-6315 GCA_035248285.1 Allosphingosinicella sp.
TTCGAGCCAGATGGAATGAGCTGGCCGCCGTGCCCCCGGCACGGCTGCCGATTGCCGGGGCAATCGGCACCTGCTCATTCTGGCGGCTCGGAATGCGCCGGGTCCGAAGCTGGCGGGGCCAGCTTCGGACCCAAGCACGGCAATCAAAGAACTTTCTAGCCTCGTTCCGGTTCAGGTTGAACCGGAACGAGGCTAGGCCGGATCATGACGGCGCGGCAGTCGAATCGGCCGTCATCAGTTGCGCGCAGGCAGGCCGAGCATCTCGCGGGCCTCGCCCGCACTCGCCGGCTCCATGCCGAGCTCGGTCATGATCCGAACCTGCCGCTCGACCAGCATCTCATTGGTCGCCGGAACGCCCTTGGAATACATCAGATTGTCTTCGAGCCCGACACGGACATGGCCGCCGAGCAGCAAGGCCTGGGTGGTCGCCGGAAGCTGCGCGCTGCCGATCGCCGTGACGCACCAGATCGACTGCGGCGGGAGAAGATTGACCATCTGAACGAGGATCTCGGTCGAATAGGGCATGGCGCCCTGGAAACCCCGCTCGCCGCCCAGGACGATATTCACATAATAGGGCGGCTTGTCGTAGCCGCTGGCGATGAGACGGCTCATGTCCTGGAGGATGTGGGCGGGGTTGAACACTTCCCATTCCGGCTTGATGCCGCGTTCCTTGAAGCGTGCCGCCAGCCGATCGCATTGCGAGGGGGTGGTCGGGCCCAGCAGCTCGACGCCTCCAAACATTCCGACTGCGGTGAAGCCGTCGAACGTCGCCATTTCCGCGCCGCCGTCCAGGCCCTTCAACCGCTCTTCGAAAACACTTTCGAACATGCCGTCGGGACGTTCGACGATCATGTCGCCGTCGATGCCCCCGCCGGTCGAATTGTTCGTGATGATATTGCACCGTTCCCGGACAAGCCGGTTGATATGCGCATAGATCTCGCCGTCGCAGGTCGCCTCGTCGTCGGGCCGCCGGGCATGAATCGCGGCGATCGAAGCGCCGGCTTTCCAGCAATTGAAGATCGATTCGGCAATTTCCTCCGGCTGGGTCGGAAGATTGGGATTCTGGCTTTTCTTGGCCATGCCACCGGTCGGCGCGACGGTGACCATTACTTTGCGGCTTGCCATGATATGCCCTCTCCTAAACCGAAATCGGGGACACTTGCCGTGCGATCTTCTCGAACATTCTCACCGCGGCAGCGGGATTCTATCTGTCTTCAGCATCGATAAGAACGAATGCGACGACGCTCGGCGAGTCCGAGCGGTTTGCCCAGGCATGGCTGGTCGCGCGCTGGATCAGCACGTCGCCGGCGCGCATCAGAGTCTCGCCCTTTTCGAGGATCGCCCAGATTTCGCCGCTGAGGACGATCGCATAATCGATCGTCATCGTTTTATGCATGAGCGGGTGAATGGACGTATCCTGATCGGCGAAAGCCCGGGCAGCGCCTTCATCATTTGGTCTGGGGCCCACGCTGATCCCTTCCAGCTCCTTGTCCGGCGGGAAACGAATGACGCGCAGCACGGACCCTCCGGACAACGGGACGAGATCGGCCGCTCTCGTCAAAGCGTCGGGCGCGCGCGCCGGCGATGGGGCCGCGCCCGTCACCCACAGATCCGCTACCGCGAGGCTGCCGCTTTCATTCACCAACGTGACGTGCGGCGATGGGCTATCGGTCTCGATGATGGATTTACCCTCTGCATCGAACCCGGTCACTACGCGCCTGACATTGAAGCTGTTGATAGTCACGACCACCTCTCGGTTGCGAAAGCAGACGTCGGCTCGGCACGACGCACCTTAGCCATGGAATGACAGACACGGGACATTCGCACGAGCATCGAAGGCCACCGCCTCGGCGCCTCGCGTCCGCTCACGTCCCTGCCTCCACTGCCATGCGCCTTGCGTAGGAGCACGCAGGGTGGAACGCGAATTCAAATTACCGCGTTGTCCGATAAACGTTGTTTATAGGAGACTTGGCGATAACGACCCTCTCGATGGTCAAGCAGTCACGCCAGCAGTCGTTTTTCGCCATCGAGACGTTGATCAATTTCGTTCGCGCACCTCTTGAGCAGGCCAATCAGCCAACGGATTCCTTCATCGTCAGAATACCATCTGTTCCACTGGACATATGCGTGGATGATCGGCAGCTGGAAGGGCAAAGGCCTTACCGAGATCGGCATCATCGCGGCGAGAAGCTCAGCATGGCGACGGAACATGATCGCCAGGCGCTGAGTGCCGATGACGGCACGCGGCAACGATAGGAAGCTCGGCACCAGCAACTCGGTGCGCCTGACGATCCCGTGTAGCGCCAAAAGCTGTTCCGTGAAGGCAAGCGCACGCTCGGAACCGAGATGCACTGCGGCGTGGCCGGCTTGAAAAAAATCGGATTCGCCGATCAGCTCCCCATAGTCACTGCCGCTCCAGCAGATGACGGCGTGATCGTCGGAAAAGAGCATCATATGAGGATGGTTCATCGCAAATGGATGATCCTCGGAAAGTTGGGTCTTGATTGCGACGGCGAGATCGATGTCGCCATGCTCCAATTGCTCGGGCGCGCTCGTGTCGATTGGCACGACGTCAAATATGACACGCGGCGCTTCTTTGGCGGCAATCACAAAGGCACGCGCAAGCACGAGATCGAAAATGTAGTCTGAGGCCTTGATGACAAAACGCCTCTCGGCCGTGGTTGGATCGAAGACGGGGCCGGTCGTTATTTGGGAACGGATCAGCGTGAGGGCTTGGCGGATCGGTTCAGCCAATTGTCTTGCCAGCGGCGTTAGGATCATCTGACGCCCCGCCTTTACCAAGAGATCATCCGAAAAGTATTTCCGGAGCCGGTTCAGGGCGCTGCTCAGGGCGGGTTGGGTAAGATGAAGCCGTGTTGCGGCATTTGACACGCTTCGTTCTTTGATCAGCGCATCCAGCGCGACAAGAAGATTCAGATCGAGCTTCTCAAAACGCATATGCACTCCTCGACGCGTGCCTATTCGAAAAGCGCAGTCTATCTCTGTGAAAACCGGTTGGCTAACCTTCGTGGCGCGTGCGGAAACTCCCCGCGCTTCGGCGGGCCAGCGACTTGCCGCATGCGTCTCGAGTCATTCAAGCCGTGAATGCCTCGTCCATCAGAATTTGATTTGTCCGGGCAAAGCATCGGCCATAATCCTCGCTCGCCGCACGCCTCGGGCCGTCGGCACAGCGGGGAAGTTGGATGGATCAGGCATTAAGACTTGTGGCCGATGTCCCGCGCTGGCGTTTCGACGATATCGGCATCGGGCTGAAGGTGAGACTGGGCACGATCGCGATATCGCGAGAAGCATCGATCGCCTTTGCCAGCGTCTACGATCCCGAGCCATTCCATCTGGACGACAGCGCCGCTGCCGCCAATCCGGTATTCGGCCGCCTGTCGGCGAGCGGCTGGCATACCGCGGTCATGATGAAGATAATTTTGAGCGAATTCGTGAAAGCGACCGGGCTGCGCGGCTTGGCCGGCGGGGGCGTGAAAGAGCTGACATGGCCGAAACCGGTCTTCCCGCCTGCCCTGCTGGCGGCGGACATGGAAGTCGTGGCCATTCGCGCCTCCTCGTCCCGGCCTGAGCGGGGCATCATGGCCATGCGCACGACGGCATTGGATGAAGATGGCGACTGCGTCGCCGCAATGGAGCTAACCGGCATCTTCGCGCGCGACCCATAAGGATAGGGTCCGCCACTACACGGATCGGCTCAGCCCATGGCGACGTAGCAATCGAGCACCGATCCCAGCACGTCGCTCCACGTAAAGGCGGCGCTCGCGAGGACGGCGGCGGCCGCTAGCAGGCGTCGGCGCGAAGGCGAACGGATGAGCTGCTCGACGGCGTCGGCATACGCGCCGGCATCGTCGCGCGCCACGAGCATACCCGCCGCGTGATCGCCGATCAGAGCCCGCGCGCTGGACGCATCGGCGCTGACGACGGCCAGGCCCGAGGCCATCGCCTCGAGGATGACGTTGCCGAACGCCTCGGTGAGGCTCGGATTGACCAAAATGTCCGCGCTCGCAACCGCCTCGGCCAGAGCCGGGCCTTCGAGATGCCCGGTGAAGACCGCGTCGCCAAGCCGCGCCTCGAGGCCGGCGCGCTCGGGACCGTCGCCGACGACGAGAGGCCGGATCCGGTGGCCGCGGCGCCTCAGCTCGGCGATCGCGGCCTCGAACTGGCCGAGCCCCTTCTCGCGCACCAGGCGCCCGAAGAAGAGGATGACGATCTCGTCCTCGGCAAAGCCGCGCGCGCGGCGCCATTGCCGGCTTCGCCTGGAGGGATTGAACAGTTCGCGATCGACGCCCCGCCCCCAAATGCGGATCTGCCGGGCAAAGCCGCCCGCGCGCAGTTCGGCGGCGATCGGCGCATTCGGCGCCAGCACAAGATCGCTGCGCGCGTAGAATTTCCGCAGCCGCCGCTCGACCAGCGGAGCGAGGAAGCCGAGGCCATAATAGCGAAAATAGGTTTCGAAGCGCGTGTGCATGCTGGCCACGACCGGCACACCCAGTTCCCGGGCGAACATCTGCGCCTGGGTTCCCAGCAGGTCCGGGCAGGAGAGATGGAAGTGGGTGGGCCGGAAGCGGCGAATATCGGCGCGGATCGCCGCGGTCAGCCCAAGCGCGAGGCGATAATCCGAGCGCCGCGGAATCGGCAGCGACGGCACCGAAACCAGATCCCCCGACGGGGCGAAGGCCGGACGATCGGTGGTCGGAGAATAGATTCGCACCGCCGCACCGCGTTCCAGCAGGAAATCCACCAGGCGATTGAGCGCCTTATTGGCTCCGTCGCGCACGATATTGTAATTGCCGGAAAAAAGCGCGATGCGAAGCTGCGACTGTGGGGCAGTATCCGGCTCGGCCTGGCGCATCGCAATCGAATTGGCGTTCATCGAAATCGCCCGGTCCGTCTCGCCAAACGCTGTTCGCGCCCTCCTGCGCAACCGACCCTTTCCAGCAGATGAATGGGGGAAGCCTAGCCCAGAATCTTCTTGAGCAGCGCGTTGACGACCTGCGGATTGGCCTTGCCGGCCATGGCCTTCATCACCTGACCGACAAAGAAGCCGAACAATTTGTCCTTGCCGCTGCGATATTCGGAGACCTTGTCGGCATTGGCCGCCATGACGTCAGCGATGGCCGCTTCGATCGCGCCTGTATCGCTGGTCTGCTTGAGGCCCTTGTCCTCGACGATCCGCGCCGGATCCTCGCCGCTTTCGAGCATCAGCTCGAACACCTGCTTGCCGAGCGTTCCGGACAGCGTTCCCTCGGCAATCAGCGCGAGCAGTTCGGCGCCCTGGGCCGGGCTGACGGGACTGTCCTCGATCGTCTTGCCGAGCCGATTCAGCCCCCCGAACAGGTCGGAAATCAGCCAGTTGGCGGCCGCCTTGGCCACCGATGGCTCGCCCTTGCCCTGCTTCAGCGCGGATTCGGCCAGCAACGCCTCATACCAGCGCGCTGTATCCGCTTCGGCGGTCAGCACCGATGCCTGATAGGCCGACAGTGCCAGCTGCTCTTCATAGCGGCGGCGCTTGGCGTCGGGTAGCTCCGGCAGGGTCGCCCGGCATTCGTCGAGGAACTGCGGGCTGAGCTCGAGCGGAAGCAAATCCGGATCGGGAAAGTAGCGATAATCATGCGCATCTTCCTTGGAGCGGAGACTTCGGGTCTCGCCCTTGTCGGGATCGAACAGCCGGGTTTCCTGGACGATGCTGCCGCCGCCTTCGATGATGTCGACCTGGCGGCGCGCCTCATATTCGATCGCAGCCATGATGAAGCGCACCGAATTGACGTTCTTGATCTCGCAGCGGGTGCCGAACCCGGCACCGGGCCGTCGCACCGAAACATTGACGTCGGCCCGCATCGAGCCCTGTTCCATATTGCCGTCGCAGCTGCCGACATAGCGGAGGATCGATCTCAACTTTCTAACATAAGCGCCTGCATCTTCTGGAGACTGCATGTCAGGCCGAGACACGATTTCCATCAACGCGACGCCGCAGCGATTGAGATCGACATAGGAGAAGCTGGGGTGCTGATCGTGCATCAGCTTGCCGGCATCCTGTTCGATGTGGATGCGCTCGATGCCGATCGTCTTGCTTCCCTGCTCGGTGTCGATGACCAGGGCGCCCTCTCCGACCAGCGGGTGGTAGAGCTGGCTGATCTGATAGCCCTGCGGCAGATCGGCGTAGAAATAATTCTTGCGGTCGAAGCGCGACCAGGCGTTGATCTTGGCCTCGAGCGCCATGCCGGTCCGCACCGCCTGGCGCACGCATTCCTCGTTGAGCACCGGCAGCATGCCCGGCATCGCCGCGTCGACGAG
>DATFHP010000062.1:0-30483 GCA_035248285.1 Allosphingosinicella sp.
GCCGACCTTGCGGTGATCCTGATCGATGCGCGCAAGGGCGTGCTCACCCAGACAAGGCGCCACTCCTATCTGGCCCATCTGCTCGGCATCAGGAAGCTGGTGCTGGCGGTGAACAAGATGGATCTGGTCGGCTACGACCAGACGAGGTTCGACGCCATCGTCGCGGATTATCGCGCCTTCGCCGATCGCATCGGCATCCGCGAATTCACCGCCATTCCGATGTCGGGCCTGAAGGGCGACAACGTCACCGCCGGCAGCGACAGCATGGGCTGGTATGGAGGGCCCACGCTGATCGATCATCTCGAACAGGTGCCGGTCGGCGACGCGGGCCTGCGCCGCGCGCCGTTCCGGATGGCGGTGCAATGGGTCAACCGGCCCAACCTCGACTTCCGCGGCTATGCCGGCACCGTCGCCAGCGGCGAAGTCCGGCCCGGCGATGCGGTCATCGTCCAGCCGTCGGGCCGCAGCGCGACGATCGAGCGGATCGTGACCTTCGAGGGCGAGCAGCCGGTTGCGATCACCGGCCAGACCGTCACCCTGACGCTGAGCGAGGAGGTCGATTGCTCGCGCGGCGACATGATCGGCGTCGCCGCCTCCCCGGCCAGGATTGCCGACCGCGTCGACGCCACTTTGGTGTGGATGGCCTCCGAGGCGATGGTGCCCGGCCGCGCCTATTGGCTCAAGATCGGCACCCAGACGGTCGCCGCCAGCGTCGCGCGTCTCGATGCGGTGATAGACGTCAACACGATCGAGCAGGAGGAAGGCCGCCCGCTCGAATTGAACGACATCGGCCGCTGCGAGCTGGTGCTCGACCGCCCAGTCGCGGCCCTGCCTTATGCCGAGAACCGCCGCCTCGGCGGCTTCATCCTGATCGATCGCGCGACTCATGCCACGGTCGCCGCCGGAATGATCGACGGCTTCCCCGCCGCCGCCGAGGATTCGGGCGCATCCGATCACGCCGGCCGCATCATCTGGCTCACCGGCCAATCCGCCGCCGAGAAACGCGTCGTGGCCCGCAAGGCGCAGCAGCGCTTCGAGGCGCGCGGCCGGGCCAGCGTCGTGCTCGACGAGGAAAGCCTGCGCGCCGGCCTCAGCGCCGACCTCGGCTCGTCGGCCGCCGAAGAGGCCGAACACCTCCGCCGCGTCCGCGAGATCGCCCGCCTGATCAGCCGCTCGGGCGTCGCCGTGCTGGTCGCTATCGAGGGCGAGGGCGAGCTGGACACCGACATCCACGTCGCCGACACCGCCAGCGACGTGGGGGATTGGATCATTTGAACGACGCCAAGTTCATAATATACGTCATGCCCGCGTAAGCGGGCATCCAGCTTTCTTGAGCGGATAAGGCTCTGAAAAAGCTGGATTCCCGCGTTCGCGGGAATGACGAAGAAAAGAAGCGCTAAACCGCCCCGAACCCGCGCTCCAAATCCGCGATCAGATCCTCGGCTTCCTCCAGCCCCACCGACAGTCGGAGCAGGTCCGGCGCGATGCCGGCCTCGGCCTGGGCTTCGGGCGGCATGCCGCGGTGGGTCATGGTCGCGGGCTTGCAGATCAGTGTCGAGAAGCCGCCCAGCGAAGACGCAAGCGTCACGAGCTTCAGCGCCTCGAGGAAATCGGCCGTCGCCTGACCGCCGCCCGTGACCCGGAAGCTGATCATGAAGCCGGGGCCTTTGGTCTGGCGCCGGGCGAGATCATGGTCGGGATGGTCCTTCAGCCCCGGATAATAGACGTGGCTGACCTTGGCATGCTGGCCAAGAAACTCGGCGATGGCCTGCGCGGTCGCTTCCTGCCGGTCGATGCGGAGCGGGAGGGTGCGAAGCCCGCGCAGCACCTGCCAGGCGTCATGCGCCGACGACGCGAGGCCCGCCGCATTGGTCCACCATTGCAGCGTCTCCACCATCGCCGGATCGGCCGCCAGCAGGGCGCCGCCGAACAGATCGCCATGGCCGTTGAGCGCCTTGGTCGTCGAATGCATCACAAGGTCGCAGCCGAGTCCGATCGGGCGCTGGCGGCACGGGGTCGGCAGCGTGTTGTCGGCGATGGTGAGCGCGCCCGCCGCCTTGGCGAGGCCCGTCACCTGCTCGATATCGGTGACGCGCAACAGCGGATTGCTGGGCGTCTCGATCCACACTTGCGCCGGCCGCTCCTCCATCGCGCGCGCGACCGCGTCCAGGTCGGTGAGGTCGACGAACGCGGCGCGCAGCTTGCCCTGGTCGGCCAGCCCCTTGATCAGCCGGTAGGTGCCGCCGTAGCAATCGTGCGGCGCGACGACGAGCGCGCCGGGCGGCGCCAGCAGCAAGGCGAGCAGGCACGCGGCCTGGCCGCTGCCCGTGATGACGCCGCCGGCGGCGCCTTCGAGCTCCGCCAGCGCGGCGGCGAGCATGTCGCGGTTGGGATTGACCGTCCGCGAATAGTCATAGTCCGGCTTCCGGTCGGCGTCGTCCCAGCGATAGGTGTCCGACGGCCAGAGCGGCGGCGACACGCTGGCATAGCCGGGATCGGCGGCGACACCGGCGGTGGCCACGATGGTTGCGTCCTTGCGTCGTGTCATGTCGTCTTGGCGTCCAGAAAGGGCTCGATCAGCGCCCCGACGCGTCCCGCTTCCTTCAGGAACATGTCGTGACCGTAGAGCGAGGAGAGGATGTGCAGCTCGCATGGGCCGGCCAGCCGGCGGGCCAGCGCCTGGAGCTGCGAGGCCGGCACCAGCTGGTCGGTCTCCGCGCCGATCAGCAGCACCGGCGTCGCGATGCGTTCCGGATCGACGCGGTGGCGGTCGATCGACGCCGACAGGCTCAGGAACCGTTCGGGAGTCATCACCCGCTGGAAGGCTTCGCCGCGCGCGCGCAGATAGTCGCCCGGCTCGGTCCGGCCCAACGTGTCGTCGCTGTCGAGCCCGCCCTCGAACCGTTTTTCGAATTCGGGCGCGGTGCGATAGCTCATCATCCCCATGCCGCGCGCGATCGCCAGCGCCTCGGCCTTGGTGCCCGATTCGATGCCGAGCGCGACCACCCGCCGCTGCAGCTCGCGCCAGGCGGTTGCCGAGGGATGCGGCTCGGCGGCGGCCGAGATCGCTACCACCCGCTCGACGCGATCGGGATAATATTGGGCGAGCGCGAGGCCGATCATCCCGCCGTAGGAAGCGCCGACGACCGCATGGGCGCGGGCAGCGCCGAGATGGTCGAGTGCGGTGCAGACGGCCGCAGCCTGCTCCTGCGTGGAAGGCGCGATCTTTCCGCTTTCGTCGGCGATGAAATCGAACCCCAGCACGCGATGCCTGCGCGGATCGATCGCGCCGCCTTCGCCGACCAGCCCGGCCCACCAGCCCGGCTCGCCGTCGCCGGAGCCGCAGACGAAGCGGTTGGCCGAAATGCCGCCCAGCGCCACGATCAGCGGTGCGTCCTCGGGGCCCGTGACGCGGGCCCGCGTCGTGCCGCCGAGCGTCTCATGCACCTTGATCTCGAAGTCGAGCGCGTCCGAAGCCGCGGGCCCGGCGGGCTTGCGGCTGACGGCGCCGGCGGCGTCCGGGGATCGAGGGCGCGAAGCGTCGTTCAACATGCGCCGCCACGACAAGAGGGTAACGGACGCGTCGAAGCTGTTCGAACAGGGGAGATACGCGGCAGCTTCATTCTCTCTTCCTTCGCTTCGAAGAACGAGGCTGCGCCATCCCGCTTGGTTGCCGGTCGGCCGCATCGTCCTTCTGGACCGCCACCTTGCCCGGGAAGGCAGGTTGGCGTGAGCCGCAAGGGCTCACTCTTGATGCTTCGGAGCCCGGGCAGGCGCCCTGGGTTCCGAGGAAGCGATTCTCTATCCAATCGGCTAAAATTTCGCAAAGGGAATTTGAGCGGGGAGACATCCGCCGGCCAACGCGGGAACGCGGTGCATCGCTCCATCGTTTTGACGTCGCCGGCCGCCGTCGCGGTGTCCGGTTCCGAGCGGGCTATTGTGGAAGGATGCGATTATGAACGCCTCATTTTTCCCCATGAAGAGCCGCTGGCTGATCGCAGCCGCCGCTCTGGCAGCTGCCGTGCCGGGCTTGGCCCAGCCTACCGACGAGGAGATCATCGTCACCGGCCGATACGGGCGTGTCCCCGACAGCGTGCAGAGCCTGTCGCAGACCGTCGGCTATGGCGATCTCGATCTCAGCACCAAGATCGGCAGGGACATACTCAAGCAGCGCGTGCGGCTTACCGCGCGTTTCCTGTGCGATAAGCTGGGCGAAAGCGATACGTCCGACGGCGTGGCGCCATCCTGCCGTGATGCCGCGGTCAAGGACGCCCTGGATCGTGTCGGGACCATCGAAGCGCATTTTGCGCCGCGCGGCACGACCTGGGTCGCCCCTCCGGCGTGGCAGCCTCCCTATCCGGGCGATTGGCCGACCAGATATCCGTGACGGCGTGCCGTTGTCGCAAGTTTGGCTGGGCGCAATTCCCTTGCCCGGCCTCGCCGGGTCGTGTCAGCTTGGCTTGATGTGGCTTGAGATACTTTGCCCGCCTTTCCCGGCCGGTGCGACCGTCGAGATTTCGCGCGTTTGCGCTGCCCCCGGCGTGCGCCTCGACGTGGGCGATCCGCTCTTCGACCTCCAGGTCGACCTCACCGCCGGAGAGTGGATGGATTGCCCGGCGGTCTCGACGGTGCGGATCACGATGCGCGAGCCGGTCTGGCTTCGCGATATATTGGTCCGGCCGGGCCAGACCGTGGAGGAACATGCCCCGCTGGCGCGGCTGTCGGTCGATCCCGATGAAATCGGGGGGGGCCCGGCGCGTCCCGCCCGGATCAACGTCGCGACGATCGTCGATCAGTCCGACTGGTGGGCTGCTTGAAGCGCCTCGATCTGCGCCTCGGCCCGATCGACGTGCCGGGTCAGGCGGTCTCGCATTCCGGCATCAGCTGGCTGTGCAGCGAAGGCCACCTTTGCCGGGCCGGCGAGCTGATCGCTTATTGCAACATCTCGCTCGCATCCCGATCGCGGGCCGTGCAGCCCCCGCTGGCCGAAGAGCGCTATGATTTCCAGCTGGTGTTCGCCGCTCCGGCGAGCGGCATCGTGCGGCGCGCCGAAGCGCCGCTCGGCGGAGGATTCCTCGATCGGCTGAGCCCGTCCGCCTGGTCGCCGGATTTCGTCTTCGGCTGGATCGACGATCCCGGCGATATGGCGGGGCACGATGCGGCCGCGCCACGGCTGCTGATGGTCGCCGGCCGCCGGATGACGGTGATCGCCAATCAGCATCACGGCCTGATGACCGGTTGGCACAACCGCATCCGCGCCTGGTGGGGCGACGGCGCGGCCGAACATGGCACGCTGGTCGCGATGGGCACCTGCGAGCTGGAGGTGCTGCTCCGCGGCGAGGATGGCGACTTCCAGGAGCTGTTCGATGCCGTGCCCGGCCCCGCCCAGCTGATCCTCGTCCAGGACGAGCCGCTGGTTCTGTGCGCCCGCGTCATTCTGGAGCAGCTCGGCCGGTCGGCGGCCGACCATGCCGCCATCCGCGAGGATTTCGCCACCACGTTCGCGGCCGGGCCGCACGTGCCGGAGCCGGCCGACTGGCTGTTCATGGGGGCGGTGCTCGACGGCCTCGGCCGCTCGCCGCTCGCCGAGCGGTGCGAGATATTGAGGCGCGACGGGGTTGTGGAAGCGGCGCCGCCCCAGGCGCTGCTGATGTCGCTGGCCGCCGAACTGCCGCGGCTCGGACGACACCGGCGGCTGGGCTATCATGTTGCATTCCATCCTCACCGCCTCAATGCGCTGGGCGCGGCGACGACGCATTGGTTGCGCGAGAATTTCGAGCCGGTCCTGCGCGGGACCGACGACATCCGGCACGATTATGAAGCGCTGCTGGAAGCGGTGGAGGCGGGTAACGGCGGATGCGTGCTTTCGATCAACGGCGTGGCCACCCGCTCGAGCGAACAAATCCATGGCTATGCGGGGTTTCCGGCGCCGCTCGCGCACAGTGTCGGCAGCGTTCGCGCGCTCGAGCTCAATCTCATGCTGGCCGACCTGGCGCGCAGCCACGGGCTGGGCGTGATCGACGCCGACGCCATCGCCGCCGATCTGGGATTGGGGCATGTGCCCGACGGATTTCATGGCAGCGCCGCCATGCAGGCGGCGATGCGCGCCGAATTGGTGCGCCAGCTCGCCGCAAAGGGCGTGCGGGGATTCGCGCCGCTGCGCGTGGCGTCAGCCGATGGTGAAGTCGCCGATCCACGGCGCCACGTCGGCGATGTCGCCGGGCAGGGGCTCGGAATCGCTGTCGGTGAATAAGGCGAGCGGTCCGTCGAGCGGACACCATTCGCCTTCCGCGCATTCGATGCGCCGCAATACGCCCGGCTGGCCGGCGCGGACCTCGACCAGCGCCTTGTGGGTCTCCATCTCGAGCACCAGCTCGCCGGGCTCCAGCCTCTGTCCCGGGCTTTTATGCCATTCGAGGATGCGGACCGAGTCGCAATGCTCGATGGTGCCCGGCACGCTGAGCCGATAGATCATCGCGGTGGGTCCGCCCGGCGGGCCTGCATAAGCTTCACGCTTTCCAGATATGCAACCATGCCGGCCTCACCTCCATGTACGTCTCGGGCGCGTTTCTCGATATCGGGCGGCAGCCAGGGCGTCAGCCCCTCTTCGAAAAAGGCCGATACGACCGCGAAAGCGGCCAATTGGGGCGCCAGCCTCCCGGAAAGGCTATAGTCGGTCGACAATGCTCGGGCGCCGAAAAGCGTGAGCACTCTGTCCAGATCGATCACCGCCGCCCCACTGGCGTGGGAAAGGCGGATCATCAGCAGGTTGAGGCGGCGGATACGCTCCATCAGCGGCGCCCGATCCCGTTCGGCCGCGACATGCCGAAACAGCGTGCACAGGAACAGGCTGTGAAAGCCTGCCGACGAATGTTGGTCGAGCAGCTCCAGCCAGCGCGCCTCGATCGAAGCGATCGGATCGGTGCCGGCGATCTCGGCCATCGGCGATAGGAGCAGCAGGCCGCGCTGCGCGGCGGAACGCGCCTCCGCGGCATCGAAGCTCAGCGTCACCATCGTGTCTGTCGCGCCCGCCTCCCGCACGCATCTGGCGAGCCGCTTCGCCGCGGCGACCATGATCCGCTGCTCGGCCGACGAAACATGCGCCGTGATCGGCAGGGCGATCTTTTCGCTCATGGCCGTTGCGCGTGCTGCGCCGCCGCGCCCAGCTCGCTCAGGGTCCGGATCGGAGCCGCGTCGGCGGGACGATCGGAGAAGCCGGCCCAGAAGCTTTTCAGCAGATCGATCGGGGCGGTCGGATGCCGGCGCCGGAACACCGTTTCCCAGCCGTCGTCCTCGAGGGGGTCCCGCCATCCGGCGCGATGAATCATATGGTAGGTGCGGGCACCTTCCGCCGCGACGATCCGCCTTCCGCCCGCGCAAAGGCGAAACGCGAGCTCGCGGTGTTCATTGATGTCCAGCCGTTCGTCGAATCCGCCGGCGGCGATGAAGTCGGTGCGCCGGATCGACAGATTGGCCCCGCAGGCCGCCGCCCACAGCACCGGGCATGAAGGATCGTCGCGGAGCGCCTCCATCTCGCGCTCGAACAGCGCGCGGGGGCCGGCGCCGGGATAGATGCCGGGCGAACCGCGGCGCGCGATCGCCGCGAAATCGCCGAGGATCTGCGCGCGCGTGACGCGCATGCGTGCGATCTCGTCCTGGGGCAGCCGGCCGAACCGCTGCCGATGTTCCGGCATCGGCGTTCCGGCCTCCGGGTCGAGCAGGAAGCGGGTGCAGCGCAAATGCCAGGTTTCGCCGCGGCCGATCAGGCCTTCGGCCCGCTCGTGCACCTTCCTATGGACCTCGGCCAGGTCCGGCGCGGCCAGCGTATCGCCGTCGAGAAACAGCAATATGTCTCCGCTGGCCGCCGCCGCTCCCGCATTGGCCGCGGCAGAGCGCCCTTTCGCGGTTCTATGGGTCACGCAGGCGAGCGGCATCGTTTCCAACGCCGCCCTTATGGCGTCCGCGGTCGCGTCGCTGGACCCGTCGTTGACGACGACGATTTCTGGTGCGCCCGCCTGGCGCGACAGCGAGGCGAGCGTCAGCCTGAGGCGCGGCGCCTCATTGTGGCTCCGCACGACGATCGTCACCGACGGCGCGCTCCCGTTCATGCGTCGAAGCAGCCCCGTTCGGCGAGAATGGACACGACTTCCTCGGCGACGAGGCGGCAGCCCTCGGCCGCGATGTGGACCCCGTCCAGCTTCAGCCGATCGGCGCCGTGACGCGCGAACAAGGTGTCGACATCGACGATGGAGAAGTCCAGCCTGCGCGACAATTCGATCAGTGCGAGGTTGAAGCGCCGGATCCGCCATGACAGCGTCTCGGCCATGCCGACGTGGCTGTGCGTCCGCTCGCCGGGAACGATCGGCGACATCGTATAGACCAAGACGTGGTGGACGTGATCGTGAAGCCGGCCGACCAGCATCTCCAGATTGGCCATCGACTGCTCCGGAGTGAGCAGGGCCGTCGGCTCATAATGCGAGGCGAACCAGGCGCGATCCTCCTCGCTCCACGTCGCCATGCCTTCCGCGTAAAGCAAATGCCCGTCGGGGCGGTGGCGGGCGAGCCGGTTCATCACATCGGGCTGCAGCGACAGGATGACGACGTCGTTGCCGGCATCGTACATGCCGGTGGCGAATTGGCTTTCGAGCGGGTGGTTGCCCAGGGGCAGCGCGCGCCCGGCGAGCGCGGCCGGGATCGTTCCGTCCGCCGCGACCATGGCGTCCGAGCGATTGCACGTCTCATGCCGCACGCGGACGCGCCAATCGGGATGCCGTTCGCGGACGATCTCGTTCACCCCGTTCCACACCACCTCTCCGCCGATCCGCTTCGAATGCAGCGTGTCGCGCAGGTCGACGTTCCCCTTGGCGAAAATGGTCACTCGTCGCGTCATGGCCCCTGGCCGTTCTTGCAGGCTCGCGTCGTCTCCTGCAAGCTCGGCGGCGGAAGGACGAGCCGTGGCGATGAAGAAGATCAGCTGCCTGATGGTGAGCCGTCCGCGCGCCGCCCGCCTGCCGCTGCTGCGCAGGAGCCTCGAATCCTATGCCATGCAGAGCTATCCCCATCGCGAGCTGGTGGTCGTGATCGACGTCCGCGCCTCGGCGGCGGAGCGGGCGGGATTGCTGGAGGCGGTCGAAGCGATCGTGCCGGCGCCTGTCCGCTTGGTCGCCCCGGAGCCGGAACGCACATTGGGGGCGTTGCGCAATATCAGCATCGCCGAGGCCTCGGGCGACGTGCTGTGCCAATGGGATGACGACGACATCCAGCATCCCGATCGTCTTGCAGCTCAATATGACAGGATGCGCGAAGCCGGCTGCGGTGTCAGCTATCTGGTCGACACGATGCTTTTCCATGTCGGCGAACGGAAGATGTGCTGGACCAATTGGGCGCAGGCGCCGACCGGGGCCCACCCGGGAACCTTGATGTGCGAGGCAGGCCTTGTCGCCGCCTATCCGGAAGAGGGACCATTGGCGCAGCTCAGCGAGGATGTGACCGTGCTCCAGGAACTGGAACGGCGCGGTCCGATCCTCCGGCTGGCCGGGGTCCCGCATCTCTATGTCTACGTGACCCATCCCGCCAACACCACCACCGCCGAGCACCATGACCGCCTCGCGCGCGAGCTCGGCATATCGCGCGGCTTGCTGCTGCGCCGGGAAGCGGCCCTGCGCGAGAGCCTGGGCGCTATCGATTTCGGCGGCGAGGTGTCCGTCGAGGGGCCCAACGGCCCGGCCTTCAGGATATAGAGCGGGACCGGCGTCTAACCGACGCTGATCGAATCCCGCATGACCAGCCGGCCGGTCGGTATCTCGACGGTGTCGGTTTCGACTCCGTCCGCGGTTGGCCGCGAGAAGCGGTGCCACTCGGGCGGGAAGGGGATTCCGAGCGGACCCGTGAAATGGTCGGGGAAGCGCTGCGTCTTCATCCTATAGTCGGTCGCGCCGAAGAACAGGTCGCGCCAGGCGGGGTCCGCCCCGCCGGCCGAAAGATCCCAGCACAGCAGATCGATCGGGATCCATCGGCCCTCGATCATCGCCTCCATCCAATAATGTTCCATCGGCGCCGATTCGTAGAGCAGATAGCCGCCGAGCATGCGCGCCGCTATGCCCTTGGCCCGGCACAGCGCCACGAGGAGGGCGGTGCCGAGATGGCAATCGAACCAGCGTGCGCCGATCGTCCAGTCGATGTGCGCGCTGCCGCCGATGCGGTCGTGCGGAATGGGACCGCAGGTCATCTCGTCCATCATATAGTCCCAGAATGCGCGCAGCGCCCGCAGGCCCTGCACCGATGGACCCGCCAGGCGGCTGGCCAGTTCGCGCACCGCGGCGGTGACCTGCACCGCCCCCTCGGCCTCCTTCAGGAAGAGGCCCGCGGGCACATCGGCGATCGGATCGGGTGAGGGGCGGCCGGGCGCCGCGATGAAAGCGAAGCGCACGCCCACCGTCACCGCGCCGCCGACGCCGTCGGCGACCCGCGCCTCGATCCGGTCGGCGAAGACCCTTGCTTCGACGTTCGGGGGCAGGGGATCGAGCGTGATGCCGAGATCGCGCAGCTGCGAATCTTCGACCGGACGCGGCAGCCGCAGCCGCCTTCGTCCCGCGCCCGGCAGCGGCGACAGCTCAAAGGTGCGGCGGAAATGTATCGTGAAGCGGCGATCGGGCAGGCTGAGGATCTGGTCCGTGGCCGGCGCCCGATCTCCGCTGCCCGCGAGCGCGCGCACCCGGCCGCGGCCGGCGGGAACGTAGCGCGTCCGCCAGAAGGAATCCGTCTCATGCCTGCCGCGCTCGATCAGCCGGCACACTGCGTCCGCCGGGTCGAAGCAGCGACTCTGCGAACCTGGGCCGTCGCCCAAGCTATCGGCAATCGCCGTCGCCTCCCTCCGCTCGATCGGCGACGCACTGAGGCCGGGCGGGCTGATCCATCCGCCGAGCAGTATCACATCGGTCATGTCTGCCGCGCCCACCGTGGGACGGCGGCGCGTCGAAAAGAAGCCTTCGAGCGACGGACGGTGCTCCATGGCTGTTGGTAAAGCCGAAAGACGTGCGATTGCTCAACCTATTCCTTGGCCCGCGGATCAAGGATCGTTTCGGCGCTTGAACGGTTCTCCCCTGTACGTACGGCACATATTGGCGGCCGGCGAGTTCTTAGGCTGCCGCGCGCGCTTTTGGAGCGCGGCCTGTAAACGGAGGATCCTGATGAAACGAGCAATGATGAGCGCTGCCGCCGTGGCAGTTCTGCTGGCGAGCGTCCCGCTCGCCGCCCAGCCGTATAACAGCGGTTACAACCGCGGTTGGAACAGCAATGATTTCTGGCGTGGTGCGCCGAGCGGCATCTGGGAACGGATCGATTTCCTGCAGCGGCGGATCGACCGCGGCGAGCGCGACGGTTCGTTGAACCGATATGAAGCAAGGCGCGCCCAGCGCGAGCTTCGCCGGATCCGCCAGGACGCGTCCTATATGCGGCGCGGCGGGTTCAACGGGCGCGAGACCAGCCAGCTTCAGGCCCGGCTCGACAATCTCAGCCGCAACCTGCGGTGGATGCGTCACAACGACGATTACGGCGGCTATCGCGGCGACGATTATTATGCCCGTTACCGAACCGACTATGATGCGACGCGTTATTATCGCGACGGGCCACAATATCGCGAGCGCCGGCTGACCGCGGAGGACGAAGTCTATCGCGGCTCCGACGGCCGTTATTATTGCAAGCGCAGCGACGGCACAACCGGATTGATCGTCGGCGCCGCCGCCGGCGGCCTGCTCGGCAATGTCGTCGATGGCGGTCACGACCGGCTGGCGGGAACCTTGATCGGCGGCGCGTTGGGCGCGCTGGCGGGCAAGGCGATCGACCAGAATAGCGACGTTCGCTGCCGTTGATCACATATGGCTCGATGCTGGAGCGGATATCTCCGCTTCAGCATCGCGCTGCGGTGAGATCGAAAGTACGCAGGGGTTCGTCGGATGCGCCGATGGACCATGCGCCCAGACGCTGGAGAAGGAGCATGCGCAAGACATTGATCATGGCCGCTTTGGCTTCGCTCGGCATGGCGGCCGTTGCCGGGCCTTCGGCGGCCCGACCGCTCAAGCCCGAGCAGGAAGCCCGGATCAAGCCGATCGGCAAGCCCGCAAGCTGCATTCCGCTCAGGCAGATCGACAGCACGCGGGTGCGCGACGATCGGACGATCGATTTCTACATGCTCGGTCATACGGTCTATCGCAATCGCCTGCCGTACCGATGTCCGCAGCTCGGATTCGAGGAGCGCTTCTCCTACAAGACCTCGCTGTCCCAGCTTTGCTCGACGGACACCATCACCGTGCTCACCAGCCCGGGCATCTCGCGCGGTGCGAGCTGCGGTCTCGGCGAGTTCCAGAAGATCGCCGGCGCGCCCAAATAGCGAAGACGAACGAGCGGGCGCGCACGGATCGGCGGGAAGGGGACGCGCTTCGGGGCTGGTTGCGAGCAGCCGGAGTCCGGGATGCGCCGAGTTGAACGCAGTCGAATCGCTGCCGCTGCAGGCGTCGCCGCGCTCCATGTCCTGATCGGTTATGGGCTGATCACCGGCCTTGGTATCGGCGCGATCCGGCACGCGGCGCAGCAGATGAAGCTGTTCACCCTTGAACCGGAGCGCCCGCCACCGCTTGAAAAGCCGGTGCCTGCCAAGACCGCCGCCCGCGCGCCGGCCAAAAGGCAATCTTCGCCGAAGAATTTGAAGGCCGAGCCGACGCCGCTGGTGACGCCGTCGACGGTGGTCCGCCTGTCCTCGCCGATGGTTGCGGCGCCGGTGGCGGGGCAAGGCCTCGAGGCATCGGCAGGGGCGTCCGATTCGGCAGGGCCGGGTATCGGGGCGGGCGGCAGCGGTTCCGGCAGCGGCGGCGGTGGCCTGGCTGCCCGTGCGGAGCGTATCGCCGGTCGGTTGCTCGACAGCGACTATCCGCGCGCGGTGCGCAGGGCCGGCATCGAGGGTATCGTCTATGTTCGTTTCACGGTGAGGCCGGACGGCGGGGTCGGCGCGTGCGCGGTGACACGATCGAGCGGCAGCAAGATGCTCGACGAGACGACGTGCCGGCTGATTCAGCGACGGTTCCGCTATCGTCCGGCGCGCGATGCGCAGGGCCGGCCCATCGCGGATGAGGTCAGCAATTTCTACGAATGGAGGCTCGGCCCGCGGCCGCCGGGTTAGGGCCTGCCGATCCTAGCCTCGTTCCGGTTCAGGTTGAACCGGAACGAGGCTAGAAAGTTCTTTGATTGCCGTGATTTCCGAGCCGCCAGATGATTCCATCTGGCTCGAAATCACTCTAGTCAGCGGCTCGCCAGACTGGCCGGCGCCGGTTTCGGCTTCTTGTCGCTGTCGCGGCCGTAGACGTCGCTGTAGAAGACGATGACTCCGTCTTCGGGCGCGGCGGTGAGATAGGTCAGATAGACCGGAACCGGGCTGGGAAGGTCGACCTGCTGCTCGGGCGCCTCGGAACCGATCACCAGCGGTTTTCCGAACAGCCATTTGGCGAGGCGCGGCGCGTCCTCGAGCCTGACGCAGCCGGCGCTGAACAGTCGCTCCGGCTCCTTCAACAGCTGCTTGTCGGGCGTGTCGTGGAGATAGACACCCATGGGATTCGGGAAGATCAATTTCATCCGGCCCATGGCGTTCGCAGGTCCGGGCAGTTGGCGCACGCGCAGCTGGATCTTGCCGTCCGCCACGGCCTTCCAGTCGATCTTCGCTGCATCGATCGGCGCCGCATTGTCCGACCAATCGGAAAGTACGACATATTTCTTGGCAGCCAGATAGGCCTGCCCATCGCTCAGCACATAGGGCGCGATCCGTGTCGCCACGAGATCCGGCGGCACGTTCCAATAGGGATTGACGATCACGAAGCGGATCAGCGCGGCCATCATCGGGGTCGGATCGGTCACGCGGCCGACGACGACACGCATCGAATCGCGTATCCGGCCGTCCTCATAGGTCCACAGGCGGCCGGCGGCGGCGTTGACGAGCACGTACCTGCCCAGGTCGGCGGGAAGCGAGCGGGCGCGGACGAGGTTGATGCGCAAAATCCGCTCCTGGTCGCCGGTGTCGGCGTTCAGCGCGGCGATCGTGCGCGGTCCGACGCGGCCGTCGACGGGAAGGCCGCGCCCAGCCTGGAACCGGCGCAGCGCGGCTGTGAGCGGCGCGTCGAAGCCGTCGCCGGGCGGCAGGCCGAGCCGTCGGCGAAGCAGCCGCACCCGCTCCCCCGCGGCCCCGGAACCCAGCGTCGGTCCGGCCGGCACCACGACGCGGGCATCGCCCTTCGGCGCGCGATACGCAGCGAGCGCGGTGCGCAGCTGCGTGTAGATCGGATGCATCCAGGCCATCGAGTCGAGAAAGGCTTGCAGCGAGGGCGCGCCCGCTGCTGCGTTCAGCACCTCGATCGTTTCGGGCACGCGCGGGGCAAGCTCGCCGTCGACATACAGCATCGCCGGACGACGGACGCGGCGCAGGTCGCGCACATAAGCGACGAGCTTTCGCGAGAGCAGCAGCTCGGCGCGGGCGAGCGATTCCGCCGTTCCGTCCCTTGCATCGGCGATCGCCTTCTCGACCACCTCCGGGTGATAGCGGTCCGGATCGAGGTCATCGAGATCGGCGCTCTGGAGCAGCGCCAGAAGGCTTTGCGCCTCGGGCTCTACGGCACCGTCGCGGATCCACAGCGGCCGGTAATCGCGCGCGGCGTAAAAAGGCTGGAACTCCGATCCCACGCCGGCCTCGATCGCTGCCGGCAAAGAAGCGGGCGCTGGCTGGGCGGCGGCGAGCGCAGGTGCAAGCGCCAGCGCGGCGGGGAAAAAGACGGAGAGAAAAAGGCGCGCCGGCCGCAAAATCCAGCCGGCGCACCCTTGGCTTCTCTTACGCAAACAAGGCAAACAATCAGCCGCGCTCACCCGAACGCGGCGGCGGCGAATAGGCCGGCGGCGGGGGCGGAGGTGGCGGGCTGCCCTGATAATATTGACCTTCACGCACATAACCGTCGGCATAGCCGTCATTATCATGGTCTGCCCAGATCGCGCCAGCAAGGCCGCCGACAGCGGCGCCTATGACAGCGCCCTGGATCGGCGACAAGCCGCCAACCACCGCGCCGACGCCGGCGCCGGCAACGGCCCCGACCGCAGCGCCCGTGCCGGCGCTCTGAAGCGTTTCCTCCTGGCGCTCGGTTGCGCAGGCACCGAGCGAGAGCGAGCTGGCTATGATCACAGCCGTCATCATCTTGTTCATCGAGGGTCCTCCTGAATTGACTGCCAAGGGTGATCATCGGCGGCGCGTGAGGCGCCCGGCATCCCACCTTTGCACCGGCCCAACGACATGGCTCGGGAAACGTTCCGACTGCGCATCGAGTGAGTCGGTCAGCGATCCTCGACGATGTTGCGAAGCATCCGGTCGCCGTGCGGGGTGAGGATCGATTCGGGGTGGAATTGCAGCCCGGTTTGCAGCGCTTCGCGGTCGCTGATCGCCATCGCCATTCCGTCATATTCGGCATGGACCCGGAAATTGGCGGGCGGATTCGGCGTGCACAGGCTGTGATAGCGGCCGATATGCAGCGGGCCGGTAAGCCCCCTGAAAGGGCCTTCGCCGTCATGCGCGACGGTAATCGACTTCCCATGCACCGGTTCGGGCGCGCGCGTGACGGTGCCGCCGGCCTCCTGCACCAGAGCCTGGTGGCCGAGGCATACGCCCAGCAAAGGCGCCTTGCCTTTGGCGAGGCCGATCAGCGCCAGGCAGCAGCCGGCCTCGTCGGGCGTGCCGGGGCCGGGCGAGAGCACGATCAGCGAATCCTTCTCGAGCGCGCGTTCGAGCGCGACCCGGGCCGGGACGGTGTGGCGCAGCACCTGCACCTCGCAGCCGAGCCGCTCGAAACTTTCGACCAGGTTGAAGGTGAAGCTGTCGAGATTGTCGATCATCAGGACGTGCCGGCTCATCTTTCTTCTCCCGCCGCGGCCAGCGCCGAAAGCACCGCCGAAGCCTTGCGGCGCGATTCATTGGCTTCGAGCTGCGGATCGGAATCATAGACCACGCCGCCGCCGGCGCGCACGTAGGCGGTTCCGTCCATCACCACCGCCGAGCGGATGACGATGCCGGTGTCCATATGGCCTTCGCCGTTGAGCCAGCCGATCGCGCCGCCATAAGGGCCGCGTTTGGTCCGCTCGTTCTCGCGCAGCAATTCGGTGGCGCGGATCTTGGGCGCCCCGGTCAGCGTGCCGACGTTGAGGCAGGCCTGCAAGGCGTGCAGCGCGTCGAGGCCGGGCCGAAGTCGGCCGACCACCGACGAGACGAGATGCATCAGACGTGCGTAGCGTTCGACGCTCATCAGGCTGGCCACGCGCCGGCTCCCCGGCACGGAGACGCGTGCGACGTCGTTCCGGGCCAGATCCACGAGCATCATATGTTCGGCGGTCTCCTTGTGATCGAGCCGCATCTCGGCTTCCATCCGGTCGTCCTCATCCTCGGTCGCGCCTCGCTTGCGCGTTCCGGCAATGGGCTTCACCTCGACGGCCTTCTTGCCGGCCTGATCGAAGACTCGAACCGCGGTCTCGGGCGAGCAGCCGAACAGCAGGTGCCGCGGCGCCGCGACGAAGAATTGATAGGGGCTCGGGTCGAGCCGGCGCAGCATTGCGAAAGCCCGCAAGGGATCGGGGCAGGGGGAGCTGAAGGTACGTGACGGAACGACCTGATAGATGTCGCCGCGGTTGATATGCTCCTTCATCCGGGCAACGACCGCGCGATAGGCGGTGTCGTCGAGATCGACGTCAGGATTTTCGACGACCTTGGGATCGGCCTTCGGGACCTCGATGCTGGCGCCGCGCGCGGCTTCGCAGCGCTTCACCAGCGCGGCGAGCCGCTCGGCGGCGCCGAAATAGGCGCGTTGCGCCTCGCCGGCGTCCTTTGCGCCGAAGGCGGTGCAGACCGCGCGCGGCTTGGCGCCGGGATCGAACACGATCAAAGATTCGGCGATCCAGAAGATGAAGTCGGGAAATTGCAGCCGGTCCTCGGCCGGCTGCGGCAGGCTCTCGAACAGATCGACATGATCGTAGGCCAGCACCCCGAGGCAAGCGAGCGTGAACGGCTCCTCGGACGACAGCACGGAAAGGCCGGTCAGGGCGCGCAGCACGTCGAAGGGGGAGGGGGCGAGCAGGCGTTCGCGCGCGTCGACCGCGCTGGGCTGCGGGAAGGTGAAGACGAGCGCGTCGTCGGATCGTTCGGTGAGATATTCGCCGAGCCTTTCCGCCATCGACGACAGGATGTTGCGGCCGCCGTCGCTGAGCGCGGCCAGCTCGACCCGGTGACCGTGGCAGGAAACGCGAAGCGCCGCCTGGTCCATCAGCAGGCTGGGGCCGACGGCGCGTTCGAGCAGGAGCGTGTCCTTGCGCCGGCCGCCGTCGCTCAGCGCCGCATAGAGGGCGAGCCGGTCGGGCGTGCCGTCGAGGCGGCGCTGAAGCGCGAGCGCCTGGCCCGCACCGATCGGCGTCGCGCTCATGCCATGTCCCTTCCGACCGCGCGCAATACGGGTCCCAGCGCGCCCATCAACTCCCTGAAGCCCTCCGGATACAGCGACTGAGCGCCATCGGAGAGCGCCGCAGCGGGATTTTCGTGCACCTCGACCAGCAAGCCGTCGGCGCCGCAGGCCGCGGCGGCGAGCGACATGGGTATCACCAGGTCGCGGATGCCGGTGCCGTGCGAGGGATCGACGACGATCGGCAGGTGCGTCTTCTGCTTGATGTAGGGAATGGCATTGAGATCCAATGTGTTGCGCGTCGCGGTTTCGAAGGTGCGAATGCCCCGCTCGCACAGCACCACCTGCTCGTTGCCCGCCGCGAGCAGATATTCCGCCGCGAGCAGCAGCTCCTCGATCTTGGCCGACATGCCGCGTTTCAGCAGCACCGGCTTTCGCACCTGGCCGACGGCGCGGAGCAGCGAGAAATTCTGCATGTTGCGCGCCCCGATCTGCAGCGCGTCGGCATATTCGGCCACCAGGTCGAGATCGGCCGTGTCCATCACCTCGGTGACGATGGGAAGGCCGAGCTCGTCGCCCACCTCGCGCAATATCTTCAGGCCCTCGGGGCCATGGCCGGCGAAGCCGTAAGGGCTGGTCCGCGGCTTGTAGGCGCCGGCGCGCAGCGCCGAAGCGCCGGCCTCCTTGACCAGCCGGGCGGTGTTGCGGGTCTGCTCGGCGGTTTCCACGGCGCAAGGACCGGCGATGACCTGGAACGTCCCGCCGCCGATGGCGATCTTGCCGATCCGGACGATCGTGTCGTGGGGATGAAGCTCGCGGCTGACCAATTTGTACGGCGCGAGCACCGGCTTCACCGACTCGACCATCGGATGGCTTTCGAGATTGAGCTCGGCGAGCACGCGCTCGTCGCCGAGGGCACCGAGCACAACGCGTTCCGCACCTGGCATGTGCAGCGGCGTAAGGCCCTTGGCGGAGATGCGGTCGAGCAACTCCTGCGCGACTTCGGGGGTTGCTTCGGGTTTGAGGACTATGATCATCATTCTGTTCCGTCGTCACGAGGTATGAAAAAAGGCCCACCTTGCGGCGGACCTTTCGGAAAACGCGGGACCTAGGTGGTAAGGTCTAGGAGCGTTCGCGACGCAGGCACGCCGAAGCAGCGTTGGACTGCCACCGCCACCAGCCTGCGTTGATCGAAACCATGCTCATGCGTGCCGAGATACGCAGGGCAGCGGCCGACGTCAACGGGGGCTTTCTCCCGCGTTGCTCGGGGTTGCGATCGTGCGTGTTGACGTGTCGACCAATATGACTAATATGACTATATATTGCGAGGATTTTGGTCATGAATGCCGAGCCCATGTCTGAAAGCTGGACTGTTGCGCAGGCCAAGGCAAGGTTCAGCGAGGTTATCCAGAAAGCGCGGCATCAAGGACCGCAAGCCATCACGTGCCATGGAAAGAGAGCCGCGGTCGTGGTCGATGCCGCCCTGTGGGACCGGATCCAAAGGCGCGAGCATCGGGGCAGCTTCGCCGATTTCCTCTTTGCCTCTCCCCTGCGCGGATCGGGTCTCGAAGTCGCACGGCTCGAGGGCGGAATTCGCAATATCGATCTATGAGCTTCCTCCTCGACACCAACGTCATTTCAGAGGGGGCGAAGCCGCGTCCCAATCCCGGCGTTGTGGACTGGACTGCCTGCGTGGACGAGGAGCAATTGTTTCTCAGCGTCGTTTCGCTCGCCGAACTGCGGCACGGGATCGAACGGTTGGAACGCGGACGTCGAAAAGCGGCTCTCGACTTCTGGCTGACCAACCAGTTGCCGGTGCGCTTCGATACGCGCCTTCTGTCCATCGATGCGGAGACGGCGAACCATTGGGGCCATGTCGTCGCCCGCGCTCAGGCCGCAGGCCGGCCGGTCGGCGCGATGGACGCGTTCCTCGCCGCCACCGCTGAGCAGCATCAGCTCACCTTGGTCACGCGCAACGTATCGGATTTCGAAGCGACCGGCATTCGCCTGTTCAACCCTTGGACGGAAGGGGATGACAGGTGAGTCGCGAAAGCGACGTTCAGCCGACCAGCTTGTCGTCCTCCACCACCTCGTTCGGCGCCAGATCCTCGCTTCCCTCCAGCTCGGCGTAAAGCGCGGGAAGGTCCGCTTCGAGGACGTGATCGAGGAGGTCGCGGAAGCGATCGATGACGAAATAGGTCTGCTGATAATCGTCGATCCTGTAGTTGGTGCGAAGCACGCGCCTCAGGTCGAACGTGATCCGGTGCGGCACTTGGCTGTCGAGCGCATAGCGCGATTCGCCGAAGCTCGAGACGATCCCCGCGCCGTAGATGCGAAGGTCGTCCGTTTCGCGCGCCAGCCCGAACTCGACCGTATACCAATAGAGCCGCGCCAGCCGGTGGATGGCGCCGTGCTCGATCGCTTCGAGTCCCCGCTCGCCCATCGCCTGCATGAAATCGGCCCATTCGGGAATCGCCAGCAGGGGCACGTGGCCGAACACGTCATGGAAGACGTCGGGCTCCTCGAGATAGCCCAATTGATCGGGGGAGCGGATGAAGTTGCCGGCCGGGAAGCGACGCTGGCTCAAATGGCGGTGGAACACGTCGTCGGGCACCAGACCCGGAACCGCCACCACGCTCCAGCCGGTGCGGGCGTGAAGACGTGCGTTCAGCGCATCGAAATTGGGAATGCCGGGGCGCCCGAGGCGAAGCACGTCGAGGCTGTTTCGGAACGCGTCGATCGCGCGCCCTTCGAGCATGGTCTGCTGGCGCGTGAACAAGGTGTCCCACACGCGATGTTCGTCGGGCGTGAAATCCTCCCAGCGCTGGGGAATGGTCCAATCGGCTGCTGCGCCCTCGGGCGGCGATGACGCCGTGCCTTCGATCGGCTCCTGCAACATGCCTTAGATATAGGTGGCAGCGGAATGGCTGCAACCATGCCGCAAGTCCGCCTCATGCCCCCTCCGCTCGCAGCGCGGGGCATTATCTCCGTTCGTCCAGAAACACCTCGACCTCTCCCAGCTCGACAGACCGGTCGACGAAGGCCTGGCCGATGCCGCGCGCGAGGATGAAGGGGAGGCGGCCGCCGCTTTTCTTCTTGTCGTGCATCATATGCCCGACGAGGCGCTTGCCGCTCGCGGTGATACCGATCGCCTTGAGGTCGGCCGGAAGTCCCGCCGCCGCATAGTGAGACTTGACCCTTGCCGCGTCGACCGGGTCGCACAAGCCGCGGTGGGCCGAGAAGGCGAAGGCGAGCACGATGCCCGCCGCGACCGCCTCGCCGTGCAGCAGCGCGTCGGAAAAGCCCGTCTCGGCCTCGAGCGCATGGCCGAAGGTATGGCCAAGGTTGAGCAGCGCACGCCGTCCGCTCGTCTCGCGCTCGTCCTCACCGACGATCGCCGCCTTCGCCTTCACGCTGGTCTCGATCGCGTGATGGCGGGCCGCGGAATCGCCTGCCAGAAGCGCCGCGCCTTCCGCTTCGCACCAGGCGAAGAAATCGGGATCGCCGATCAGGCCGTATTTGACGACCTCGGCATAACCGGCGCGCAGCTCGCGCGGCGGCAAGGTGTCGAGGCAGGCCGGATCGATCAGCACCGCGGCGGGCTGGTGAAAGGCGCCGACCAAATTCTTCCCCGCTTCGACATTGATCGCGGTCTTGCCGCCGACCGAGCTGTCGACCTGGGCGAGCAGGGTGGTGGGGATCTGGATGAATCCGCAGCCGCGGTTGACGATCGCGGCTGCGAAGCCGACCAGATCGCCGATCACGCCGCCGCCGAACGCGACGATATGGTCGCTGCGCTCTATGCCGAGCGCGAGCAGGCGGTCGATCAGCCTCTCGAGGATCGCCCAGCTCTTGGTGCCTTCCCCCGCACCAAGCACGATCGTCTCGGCAGTCAGGCCGGCGCCTGCCAGACCCGAGGCGAGCTTTTCGCCCTGGGCGGCCCAGACATTGTCGTCGCTGATGACGATCAGCCGCTGGTCGCGGGCGTAAGGCGATAGTCTCTCGGCGGCGGCGCCGATCAGGCCGTCCTGAATGAAGATCGGATAGCTGCGCGCGCCGAGCGCGACTTCGACGGTCGTTGTGCTCATCGTCTCAGCCGCATTGTGCGCGGTGGAGCAGCTTCTGGTCGGCGAGGACCAGCGCCATCATCGCCTCGACCACCGGCGCGCCGCGGATGCCGACACAGGGGTCGTGCCGGCCTTTCGTGCTGATCTCGGTCTCCTGTCCGGCGCGATCGATGGTCTGGACCGGGACGAGAATCGACGAGGTCGGCTTGAACGCGACGCGCACCACCACCGGCTGGCCGGTCGAGATCCCGCCGGCGATGCCGCCCGCGTGATTGTCCTGAAAGAGGGGTTCGCCGTCGGCGCCGATCCGCATCTCGTCGGCATTCTGCTCGCCGCGCAGGCGCGAGGCGGCGAAGCCGTCGCCGATCTCGACGCCCTTGACCGCGTTGATCGACATCATCGCGCCGGCAAGTTCCGCATCGAGCTTGGCATAGAGCGGCGCGCCCCAGCCGGCCGGAACGCCGGTCGCCGTGCATTCGATCACGGCGCCGAGCGAGCTGCCGTCCTTGCGCGCCGCGTCGAGCAACGTCTCCCAGCGAGCAGCCGCGCCGGCATCGGGACAGAAGAAGGGATTGGAATCGATCGCAGCCTCGTCGAAGGCGCTGCGGTCGATCGCATCGCCGCCGATCTCGACGACATAGCCGCGGATCGCGACCTCGGGGATCACCAGCCGCGCGATTCCGCCCGCGGCGACGCGCGACGCCGTCTCGCGCGCCGAGCTTCGCCCGCCGCCGCGCCAGTCGCGATGGCCGTATTTGCGGTCGTAGCTATAGTCGGCATGGCCGGGCCGGTAGGCGGTCGAGATGTTCGAATAATCCTTCGAGCGCGCGTCGACATTCTCGATCATCAGGCTGATCGGAGTCCCGGTCGTCCGGCCTTCGAACGCGCCCGATAGGATGCGCACCTGGTCGGGCTCCTGGCGCTGGGTGGTGAAGCGCGAGGTGCCCGGGCGCCGCCGGTCGAGCCAAGGCTGGATGTCCGCCTCGCTCAGGTCCAGGCCGGGCGGGCATCCGTCGACGACCGCGCCGATCGCCGGTCCGTGGCTCTCGCCCCAGGTCGCGAAGCGAAAGACATGGCCGAAGCTGTTGACGCTCATCGTTCCTCCCCTCGATTTCGCGGGAAGGGGTGCAATCCGGAGGATGGTGGAGGGGTCCCTTCCTCTCCGCGCGCGAGGACGACGAAGCGCGTCGCATTGTCGGGCCGGTCCTGGAGGTCATGGCGCAGGATTTCGAGCCCGTAAGTGGCGGCCGCAAATTCGGAGGCCAGCACTGCGCGCGTCGTGTCGCCGGAAGCCGCCAGCGCCTTGGCCGCGCCCGCGGTGTTCAGCGATTCCTCGGTGGCGAGCCCGAGCGCGCGCACCGTCGCCGCGCATTGCGCGAGCGCGATCGGATGGCTGACGATGGTTGTGATCGTCTCGATCCGCGCGCCGGGGACAGCCATCAGATGCATGCGTATCGGTAGGACATGGCGCGCCCGCACAGTCAATTGATCGCGCTCCAGCAATGCGCGCACTTCGGGCACGATCCCCGCCGCGACATTCTCCTCGGGCAGGATGCCGAGCTCGGTTTCGCCGGCCGCGACGCTGTCGAACACGTCGGCAAAGCGCGGCCTCGGGACCGGCTCGTAATCAGGGAGGAAGACCCTGCACGCCTCGTGCGCAAACGCGCCCGGCTCTCCTTGATAGGCGACCTTCATGCGCCGCCGCCGCTGTCGATCCGGGCACCGATCCCGCACATCAGCTCCGCGAAGCCGGGAAAGCTGGTGCCGATCATGCCGGCTTCGTCGACGACGACGGGCTCGGTGCTGGCGAGACCGAGCACCAGGAAGCTCATCGCGATGCGATGATCGCCATGGGTGGCGACGTTTCCGTCGCCCCGGACGGCGCCTCCCTGTACTGTGAGGCCGTCTCCTTCGTCACTGGCCGCGACGCCGCAGGCGGCGAGACCGGCGACGATGGCGGCGAGCCGATCGCTTTCCTTGACGCGAAGTTCCCGCAGGCCGTGCGCGCGCGTCTCGCCCTGCGCGAAGGCCGCGGCGACGGCGAGAATGGGATATTCGTCGATCATCGCCGGGGCGCGATCGGCCGGCACTTCGACGCCCTGCAGGCGAGAGCTGCACGCGGTGACATCGGCCACCGGCTCGCCGCCGACGACGCGGCGGTTGGTGAAGCGAAGATCGGCGCCCATTTCGGCCAATGTGGCGAACAAGCCGGTACGGAGCGGGTTCATCATCACGTTGGCAATCGTGACCTGCGATCCCGGCGTGATCAGCGCGGCGACGATCGGGAAGGCGGCGGAGGAGGGGTCGCCGGGCACGTCGACCGCAGCCGCGCTCAGCGTGCGGCGTTCGCCGAGCCGGATCGACCTTCCTTCCGGCGTGTCGTTGACCAGGACATCGCACCCGAAAGCGCGGAGCATGTTCTCGGTGTGGTCTCGACTGGGTGCCGGCTCGATCACCTCCACGTCGCCCGCTGCGTTGAGCCCAGCCAGCAATATCGCCGATTTGACCTGCGCCGAGGCCTTCTCGTTGCGAAAGCGGATGCCGCCAAGCCCGCCGCCGCGGATCGTGATGGGCAGTCGGCCGCCGTCGCTCGCGTCCGCCAGTCCCATCCGGCGCAACGGATCGAGCACGCGGTCCATCGGCCGGCTGCGCAGCGAAACATCCCCCGTGAACGTCGCCTCGATCGGAAGGCCGGCCACCGCACCCATCAGCAGCCGCGCGCCCGTGCCGCTGTTGCCGCAGTCGATCACGGCGTCAGGCGAGCGCCACCGGGCGCCGGCGATGCGCCATTCGCCCGGACCGAGCCGTTGTGCGCGCGCGCCGAGCGCCGTGACGGCCGCGGCGGTATGGAGCACATCCTGGCCTTCGAGCAGGCCGGTCACGCGGGTTTCGCCTTCGGCGAGCGCGCCGAGGATCAGCGCGCGATGCGACATGCTCTTGTCGCCCGGCACGATGATGCTGCCCTTCAAGGCCGGTGAATAGGAGGCGCGAAGCCGATCGCCGGAACGCGCATCCAGGACCGCCTGGGTCACGCCGCGGCCTGCGACGGCAGGAGGACAAGCCTCAGCGCGCCCGCCGATGCGAGCAATTCGGCGCCATTTTGAATCGCGTCGGCCTCGACGATCTCCACCTGTGGGCAGGAGGCGAGATCTTCGCCGGCGATCCGGCCGAGAGCGACGGCGATCGGGGCGCCGACGTCGTCGCGGAGGCAGTCGAAAATCGCGATTCCCTTCTCTGTCCGCAACGCCGTCCACCAGTCGTTGGCCGGATCGAGCTCGATCACCGCGACCGCTTCGCGCGCGCGCGCCGCCTGCAGTGCTGCCGCCGGCGAGTCAGCCAAAATCATGTCCGCGGCGCAGCCGAAGCGCCGCCGCATCGCGTCGACGATGGCGGCAGGCTGTCGCACGGCAAACAGCACCAGCTCGGTGTGGACCTGCAGGTCGAGGCAGCAGGCCATGATTTCCCGCCAGACCTGACGGACAAGCGGTTCAGGCGAACGTCTCGCCTGTCCCACGAGGCGGGCGATGACGGCGGCTTCGCGCGCAGGGCGCAGGCGCAGCCGCGTATCGCCATTGCTCTTGAGCTCGGCGATGCCGATGGCCGCGGCGACTCGCTTCTCGACCAAGGCGAGAATCGAATCGTCGAGCGCGTCGATCTCGCGCCGGAGCGCCTCGAGCTCGTTCCTCGAGGAGGTGATGTCGGAAACTTCTGCCATAATGTCTCGCGGCCGTATTGGCTGCTGCCGGATCGTCCGAATGAGCGGCTGCCGCCGGGCGGTTCAGCGCAGATTGATGGAAAGGGGCGAAATTGTCACTCCGGTACGCCTCAGGTTTGGACCCTAGCGGACGCACCGGCCCGTAAACGAGCGAAACGCAAAGGCGCGCGCAGGCCTGGAAAGGCGGGAAAGATCCTGTCCTTTTCTCATTGCGCGGGCTCCCCATGAAGGCGATGCTTTGCAGCTGACAAAAGCACTATCCACTGTCAAGAGGCGGGGAAGGGCGGATTTCCGGGCAAATGCGGCAGACAAGACAGAGATCGGCCAGACAAGGATCGGAGCGCGAAGGCGGCGACGTTCGGCCCGACGCCGAAGCGCTGATCGCGGCGTCGCGCCGGATCACGATCAAGGTCGGCTCGTCGCTGTTGATCGATTCCTCGGAAAAGCGGGTGCGCAAGGCGTGGCTGGCAAGCCTCGGCGACGATATCGCCGCGCTCCGCGCCGAAGGAAAGCAGATCGCGGTCGTCTCTTCGGGCGCGGTCGCGCTCGGGCGCGTGCATCTCGGCTTGCGCAAATCGTCGCGGCTCGATCACAAGCAGGCGGCGGCCGCGGCCGGCCAGGCTCAGCTGATGCAGGCCTGGGAGGAGGCGCTCGCGCCGCACGACATCCCGACCGCGCAGCTGCTGCTTACGATCGAGGACAGCGAGCAGCGCCGCCGCTGGCTGAACGCGCGCGCGACGATGGAGGTGCTGCTGGCGCAAAAGGCGCTGCCGGTGATCAACGAGAATGACAGCGTCGCGACCGACGAGCTCAAATATGGCGACAACGACCGGCTGTCGGCGCGTGCCGCTCAAATGATCCGCAGCGACGTGCTGATTCTCCTGTCGGACGTCGACGGCCTCTACACCGCCGATCCGGCCCGCGACCCCGATGCGCGCCATCTCCCCTATCTGGCCGAGCTTACCGGCGAGATCGAGGGCTATGCGTCCGGCCCGTCGGCCGCCGGGGTCGGCACCGGCGGGATGCGCACCAAGATCGCCGCGGCACGCGTCGCGAGCGATTTCGGCTGCGCGACCGTCATCACCAGCGGACACGCGCTGCATCCGGTGCAGCGGCTGCGCCGCGGCGGCACGGCGACGATCATCGCCGCCAAGGGTTCGGCGCGGGGTGCCTATAAGCAATGGATCGCCGGCTCGCTGGCACCCGCAGGCGCGGTGTCGATCGACGCCGGCGCGGTGCGCGCCCTGCAAGCCGGCAGGAGCCTCTTGCCCGCCGGTGTGCGATCTGTCACCGGTCGCTTCGAGCGCGGCGCTTGCCTCAGCGTGATCGACGATCAGGGCCGGGAAGTCGCGCGCGGGCTGGCCGCTTATGGGTCACGCGAGGCGCAGGCGATCCTCGGCTGCACCAGCGATCGCATAGCGGACTGCCTCGGCTATGAAGGGCCGCATGAGCTCATTCATCGGGACGATATGGTGATGGTGCAGACATGAACATCCGCCAGGGAATCAAGGCCGACGTGCGCGAGACGATGGCCGGTCTGGGCATTCAGGCGCGCGCGGCCGCCGAGGCGCTGCGCAATGCGCCGGCCTCGGTGCGCACCGCCGCGATCAAGGCGATGGCGCGCCAGCTTCGTGCCCGCACCGGAGAGGTTCTGGCCGCCAATGCGGCCGACATGGCCGCTGCGACGGGGATGACCGATCGGCTGATGCTCGACGAGGGCCGGGTCGCGGCGATCGCCGATGCGCTCGATCAGGTCGCTGCGCTGCCCGATCCGGTCGGCGCCGAGATCGACCGCTGGCAGCGCCCCAACGGCCTCGACATCGCACGCGTCCGCACGCCGATCGGAGTCATCGGCATGATCTACGAAAGCCGCCCCAACGTGACCGCCGATGCGGCCGCGATCTGCGTGCGGTCGGGCAATGTCGTGATCCTTCGTTCCGGCTCGGATGCGCTCAACAGCGCGTTGGCCATTCACCGCGCGATCGCCGCGGGCCTGGAGGAGGCGGGACTGCCGGCCGAATGCGTGCAGATCGTGCCGACCGCCGATCGCGACGCGGTCGGGATGATGCTCGAAGGCCTGGACGGCAATATCGACGTGATCATCCCGCGGGGCGGCAAGACTTTGGTCGCGCGCGTGCAGCAGGACGCGCGCGTCGCGGTGCTCGCCCATCTCGAAGGCATTTGCCACACCTACATCCAGGCCGGGGCCGATCCCGACATGGCGGTGGAGGTCGCGCTCAACGCCAAGATGCGGCGGGTCTCGATCTGCGGCGCGACCGAGACGATATTGATCGACCGCGCCATTGCCGGCGCGCTGTTGCCGCGGCTCGCCGCGGCGCTTGGCGCGCGCGGCTGCGAATTGCGGGGCGATGCGGAGAGCCGCGCCATCGCAAACGGCATCAATGCGGCCGACGAGGCCGACTGGTCGACCGAATATCTGGCGCCGATCGTCTCGGTGCGCGTGGTCGGAGGGCTGGAGGAGGCGCTCGACCATATCGCGCGCTACGGCTCGGGCCACACCGATGCGATCGTGACCGAGGACAAGGCGGTGGCCGAGGCGTTCCTCGACAAGCTCGACAGCGCGATCGTGATGTGGAACGCTTCGACGCAATTCGCCGACGGCGGCGAGTTCGGCTTCGGCGCCGAGATCGGCATTGCGACCGGCAAGCTCCATGCGCGCGGGCCGGTCGGCCCCGAGCAGCTCACCACGTTCAAATATCAGGTGCGGGGGACCGGCCAGACCAGGCCGTGAACGGCAGGGAGCATCTCACCCACCGTTCGGCCTGAGCCGGTCGAAGGCCTTTTCTTGTTCGGTTCAATCGAAAGAAGTGATGGGCTTCGACAAGCTCAGCCCGAACGGAGATAGGAGTCGAACGGTCGTGATTTGACGGCAAGGAAAAGTCCGCTATCCGCTTCCCGCGCCCGGCCGCGGCGCGCGGGCAATATAGGGGTTTGCGAGTGAATCGAGCATCAGCCAGTGCTCCGGCGAGCATCGGCAACGTCGGCGTTGGCTTCGACGTCCTCGGGCAGGCGTTCGACGCCGTGCGCGATACCGTCATTGCCGTGCGCGAGGACCAGCCCGGCGCGCGCCTCGGCGAAGTGACCGGGTTGATGAGCAGCCTTCCCGACACGCCGCAGACCAACACCGCGCTGGCTGCGGCTTTGGCCCTGCTCGACGCGGCCGACGCGCCGTTCGGCGTGCGGCTATCGATCGACAAACAGGTGCCGATGAGCGCGGGCATGGGCGGTTCGGCGGCTTCAGCCGTGGCGGCAGCGGTCGCCGTCAACGCATTGCTTTCCAATCCATACTCCCTCGAAGACCTGTTTCCTTTCGCGCTCGAAGGCGAGCGCGTTTCGTCCAATCCTCCGCCCTGGGACAATGTCGTCGCGGCGCTGCTGGGCGGGCTGGTGATCGCCGCCGGGGTCTCGCCGCCCTTGTTGCGGCGGCTGCCCGCGCCGAAGGGAATTGTCTCGATCCTCTTCCATCCGGACGCGCGCATCGAGACGCGCGCCGCGCGCGAAATCCTGCGCAACGAGGTCAGCATGCACGACGCGGTCGAGCACGCCCGCCGCATCGCAGCGTTCAGCGCCGGCTGCGCCACCGGCGATGTCGACCTGATCCGGGTCGGGCTGCAGGACATATTGGTCGAGCCGCAGCGCTCGCATCTTCTCCCGGCGTTGCAGGCGGTCAAGAATGCCGCGCTGGAGGCGGGCGCGCTTGGCTGCTCCTTCTCGGGATCGGGCCCGTCGGTCTTCGCCTGGGCGCTCGATGCCGACGCGGCGGCGGTCGAGGCGCGGATGGCCGATGCCTTCCGGTCCGAAGGCCTTGCGGCGCGCGCCTATCACGCGCCGGTGGATTCGCCCGGCGCGCGCGTCGAGCCGGTGACGGAGGCGGTGCGATGACAATTGCCTTGCCCTATGTGAGCACGCGCGGCTCGGCGCCTGAAGTTGCCATCGGCCAGGCGATCCGTGACGGCGCGGCGCCCGACGGGGGCCTCTATCTGCCGGCGACGGTCCCGGCGATCGACCTTCTCGCCTTGCGCGGGCTGGACGCCTTGCCCGATTTCGCGGCGCGTTTCCTTGCCCCGTTCTTCGCCGGCGATCCGCTGGCGGCTGAGCTCGACGCGATCTGCCGCGAGGCGTTCGACTTTCCCATCGCCATGGTGACGCCCGATCCGGCGCGGCCCGCGCTGACGGTGCTCGAGCTGTTCCACGGTCCCACCGGCGCGTTCAAGGATTTCGGAGCGCGTTTCCTGATGGCCTGTTTCGATCGTCTGGGGGATCCGGCGCAGCCGTTGACGGTGCTGGTCGCGACGTCGGGCGACACCGGCGGCGCGGTCGGATGCGCGGCGGAGGGCCGCAAGGCGGTGCAGGCGGCGATCCTCTATCCGCGCGGCCGCGTCTCTGCCTTCCAGGAACTGCAGCTGACCTGCTGGAACGCGCCGGTGCAGGCCTTCGAGGTCGAGGGCGACTTCGACGATTGCCAGCGCATGGTGAAGGCCGCCTTCGCCGACAAGCGCCTGTCGGCCGCGTTGCGCCTGACCTCGGCCAATTCGATCAACATCGGCCGGCTGCTGCCGCAGGCGGCGTATTTGGCTTTTGCGGCGGCGCGCCGGTTCGAGGAGACCGGCATCGCGCCGGGGCTGCTGATCCCGACCGGCAACCTGGGTCACGGCTTCGCCGCCGTCTATGCGCGGCTCGCCGGCGCTCCGATCGGCCCGATCGTCGCCGTGACCAACGCCAACCGCACCTTGTCGGAATGGCATCGCAGCGGCGTCTATGCGCCCGGCCCATCGATCGCGACCATCGCCAACGCGATGGATGTCGGCGCGCCGAGCAATTTCGAGCGGCTGATGCATCTGCCCGAGGAAGCGCGGCGGATCGGCGTGGTGCGTGTCGATGACGATACCATCCGCACCCGCATCAGGACGGAATATGATCGCAGCGGCTATATCTGGGATCCGCATTCCGCCACCGCTGCCGAAGCCTTCGACCGGATGGACGCGGCCGAGAAAGGCGATCGTCCCTGGATCGCCGCCGCGACGGCGCATCCCTACAAGTTCGCCGACGTCGTCGAACCGGTGATCGGCATCAACATCGCGCCGCCGCCGGCGCTCGAGGCGATATTGGGCAGGACGGCTCGGAAAGTGGCGATCGCCGCCGAGGATGCGGCGTTGACCGATGCGCTCACCTCCTCATTCGGAGCGAAGGCCCCCGTCTGAAGCAGCGTCTCTTT
>DATFHP010000063.1:0-3567 GCA_035248285.1 Allosphingosinicella sp.
ACTATATTGCATCGTGATTCAGATCAGGCACAATGGATAGTGGCGAGGCTGTGGGGGCAACGCTAGTTATTGTGGCAGACGGCCAGAGACACCATATCGACGCTGACGGCGGCGCTTGTCCTGCGGAGGGCAAGGCTTGGAATCGTGTCTCTGCCCCTTGCGAACGGAACAGGAACGGGGGAGTATGGGTATGGATCTGTCCGGCAGCAGCGAAATGGGGTCAGGCGACGTGGCCACGAATGCGGTGGAAGCACCGGCAAGCACATCATCGAAGACCGGCAGCAAGTCGGTCCATCCCTTGCCCTATCCGGTCGAGGTCGATCACAGCCGCGACGCGCTGCTGACCGATTTCGGCCGCGAGACGCTCAAGGACCGCTATCTGCTGCCCGGCGAATCCTACCAGGATCTGTTCGTGCGCGTCGCCTCGGCCTATGCCGACGATGCCGAGCACGCCCAGCGCATCTACGATTATATCTCGAAGCTGTGGTTCATGCCGGCGACGCCGGTGCTGTCCAACGGCGGGACGGGCAGGGGGCTGCCGATCTCCTGCTACCTCAACAGCGTCGACGACAGCCTGGAAGGCATCGTCAACACCTGGAACGAGAATGTCTGGCTCGCCGCGCGCGGCGGCGGCATCGGCACTTATTGGGGCGCGGTGCGGGGCATCGGCGAGGCGGTCGGGCTCAACGGCAAGACCAGCGGCATCATTCCCTTCGTGCGCGTCATGGACAGTTTGACGCTGGCGATCAGCCAGGGCTCGCTGCGCCGCGGCTCGGCCGCCTGCTACCTCGACATCTCGCACCCCGAGATCGAGGAGTTCCTCGAGATCCGCAAGCCTTCGGGCGACTTCAACCGCAAGGCGCTCAACCTGCATCACGGCGTGCTCGTCACCGACGCGTTCATGGCGGCGGTGCGCGACGGCGGCGAATGGGTGCTGCGCTCGCCCAAGGACGGGTCCGAGCGCGGCTGCGTCGATGCGCGCAGCCTGTTCCAGAAGCTGGTCGAGACGCGGCTCGCGACCGGCGAGCCCTATATCGTGTTCATCGACACGGTGAACAGCAACATGCCGAAGTTCCAGCGCGACGTCGGCCTCAGGGTCACCACCTCCAATCTCTGCTCGGAAATCACCCTGCCGACCGGGCGCGACCATCACGGGCAGGACCGCACCGCGGTCTGCTGCCTGTCGTCGCTGAACCTCGAGACCTGGGACCAGTGGCAAGGCGACAAATTGTTCATCGAGGACGTGATGCGTTTCCTCGACAACGTCCTCACCGACTATATCGAGCGCGCGCCCGACGAGATGGCGCGCGCCAAATATTCGGCCCAGCGCGAGCGCTCGGTCGGGCTCGGCGTGATGGGCTTCCACAGCTTCCTGCAGATGCGCGGGCTGCCGTTCGAAGGGGAGATGGCCAAGAGCTGGAACCTCAAGATGTTCAAGCACATCTCGGCGCAGGTCCACGAAGCCTCGATGATGCTCGCCAAGGAGCGCGGGCCGTGCCCCGACGCGGCCGACCAGGGCGTGCTCGAACGCTTCTCGTGCAAGATGGCGATCGCGCCGACCGCGTCGATCAGCATCATCTGCGGCGGCACCTCGGCGTGCATCGAGCCGATCCCCGCCAACGTCTATACCCACAAGACGCTGTCGGGCAGCTTCTCGATCCGCAATCCCTATCTCGAGAAACTGCTCACCGACAAAGCCAAGAACAGCGACGCGGTGTGGAATTCGATCCTCGAGCAGGGCGGATCGGTCCAGCATCTCGATTTCCTCACGCCCGAGGAAAAGGACACGTTCAAGACCAGCTTCGAGATCGACCAGCGCTGGCTGCTCGAGCTCGCCGCCGACCGCACGCCCTATATCGACCAGGCGACCTCGCTCAACCTGTTCATCCCGGCCGACGTCGACAAATGGGACCTGCTGATGCTCCATTACCGCGCCTGGGAGCTCGGCATCAAATCGCTCTATTATCTGCGCTCGAAATCGGTGCAGCGCGCCGGCTTCGCGGGCGGAGTCGAGGCCGACAACACGCCGGAGCTCAAGGAGATCAAGATCCAGAGCACCGATTATGACGAGTGTTTGGCGTGCCAGTGACGGACGCTGTGAAAGGCGCCGCACGGCCGGCGGGGCGATGACCGGCGCCATCGCCTGTGTCGGGTTCGCAGGCGATGCCCGCTACGTGTCCGACAAGAGGAGAGAGGGCCCATGAAGACGGGATTTCTCAATCAGCTGATGACCGCATTCGGCGCCTATCGCGCCGTCCCGACGCGGCCGTTCGCGCCGCCCTACGAGCCCGCGCTGCGGCCGCGCCACGATCCGGTCGGCCGCGCCGAGCCTCATGTGCGCCGCGGCCGCCGCGTCTACAGCGAGGATGAGAAGGCCGAGATCTGGCACAAGGCGCAGCCGATCATGGGCTGGGATCCCGACGAATGGCGCGTCGATCATCGCGGCAACCCCTTGTTCCGGCTCCATTACCGCGATCCCAGTTCCTCGTTCGGCTGGGAGATCGCGCATATCGTCGATCCCGCCGCCGGCGGCAGCGACGATCTGTCGAACCTTCGCCCGAGCCTGTGCAAGCCGGGCGGCCGCGAAGAGCCGCATCTCGGCCGCGCGCTCAACCTCGATCCGTTCGCGCGGTGACGACGATGCGCGCGCTCCCTATCGCTCTCCGGCCCGCGCTCGCCTTCGCCGCGCTCGCCTTGCTGTCGGCCTGCGCGCACCAGGTGGCGTCGGCGGTCCAGCCGCAAGCCCCCGGCTTCCTGCTCGGGCTCGTCCACGGTTTCATCTTCCCGGTCGCCTGGGTGATCTCCCTGTTCATGCCCGACGTCGCCATCTATGCGGTGCCCAACAACGGCGGCTGGTACGATTTCGGCTATTTCCTGGGCATCGTCGTGTTCGGCGTCGGCGCGCGCAAGAGCCATGTCGTCTATCGCGAGCGCATCGTTCGCGTGAGGGGCTGAGCCATGGCCGCTTCCTCGATCCTGCTGCTGCTGTTCGCGCTGCTGATGACATGGCTCGGCCTGTCCGAGCTTCGCACCGCGGATCGGCCGCCCAGGATGTTCGCGCTCCCGGTCGACATACGCGGCTGGGTGCTGCGCGCGCAAATGAAGCGCCGGCTCGCTTATGCCGAGTTCGCGCTGGCGCTGCTGTTTCTTATATTGTTCGTCATCAAGCTCGTGTCGGAGTAAGTCCCAATGCCACTTCTCGAAGCCCGCAAGCAGTATAAGCCGTTCGAATATCCCTGGGCGTTCGAATATTGGAAGCGCCAGCAGCAGATCCACTGGATGCCCGAGGAGGTGCCGCTGGGCGAGGATTGCCGCGACTGGGCCCAGAAGCTGACCGGGCACGAGCGCAACCTGCTCACCCAGATCTTCCGCTTCTTCACCCAGGCCGACGTCGAGGTGCAGGATTGCTACCACGACAAATACGGTCGCGTGTTCAAGCCGACCGAGGTCAAGATGATGCTGACCGCTTTCTCCAACATGGAGACGGTGCACATCGCCGCCTACAGCCATTTGCTCGACACGATCGGCATGCCCGAGAGCGAGTACAGCATGTTCCTCCAGTATAAG
>DATFHP010000064.1:0-19292 GCA_035248285.1 Allosphingosinicella sp.
AGCGCCCGATAGATTCCACCGTCGACCGAGAAGCCGCCGCCGCCGAAACCCTGCACGATCGGGCCGGCCGCCCCGCCGCTTCGTTCGAAGCGCGGCACGCGCTATCGGATCGGGATGCGATCAAATCGCATCACGATCCGAATTCCATTGTTGTCGCGTGATGTTCACGAAAAACCGGTCCCCACTTTTCGTATCACGCTCAATAACCTTCCGTCGGAATCCGTTCGGCGCCGCTTGCCTGCCCCTTCACCTTCGGCGCCGCAAACGGCTGCGGCTTCAGGCCGAGGGTGATCAGTAGCGAGGAGGAAACGTAGATCGACGAATAGGTGCCGACGATGACGCCCAGGATCATCGCCGAGGTGAGGCCGCGCAGCACATGGCCGCCGAACATCAGCAGCGACGCCAGCGCGAGCAATATGGTCAGCGAGGTCATCACGGTGCGCGGCAGCGTCTCGTTGACTGAAAGATCGACGATGCCGCGCATGTCCATCTGCCGGTACTTGCGCATATTCTCGCGAATGCGGTCGTCGATGACGATCTTGTCGTTGATCGAATAGCCGACGATGGTCAGCACCGCGGCAACGATGGTGAGATCGAACTCCATCTGCGTCACCGCGAAGAACCCAAGCGTCATCAGCACGTCATGGAGAATCGCGACGAGCGTCGAGAGGCCGAACTGCCATTCGAACCTGACCCATCCGAACAAGGCGATCGCGAACATGGCGAGCAGCACCGCGATGATTCCCCAGAAGGTGAGCTCTTCGGACACCTTGCCGGAGACCGTGTCGGTCTTGCCGAAGGTCACCTGGGGAAAGGCTGCCTTGACCGCGCCCTGCACCGCGCTGACCTCGGCGTTGGTCTGGCCCTGGTCCGCGCCCTTGGGCACGGGAAGGCGGATCGAGACGATCCTCTTGTCGCCGAACTGCTGCGGCGAAGCGTTGCCGAAGCCGAGCCGGTCGATCGCCTCGCGCAGCTTGTCGAGCGGCGGCTCCTGCGCGAACTTGGCCTCGATCGAAAGCCCGCCGACGAAATCGACGCCGAGGTTGAGCCCGCGTGTCACGACCGCGAAAACCGCGATGACGGTCAGCATCGCGGTCAGCCCGAACGCCCAGCCGCGCAGGCGCACGAAGCCGATGTTCGTATCGTCGGGAATGAGCTTCAGCAGGCGCATGCGCGCATATCCTATATATGGAGATCCGACGGACGCTGGCGCCGGATATAGCCGGCGACGAGCATGCGGGTGAAGGTCACCGCGGTGAACACCGAGGTGGCGATTCCGATCAGCAGCACGACAGCGAAGCCCTTGATCGGGCCGGTGCCCATCAGCAGCATGACCAACCCCGAGATGGCATGGGTCGCATTGGCCTCGAAGATCGTGCGGCTCGCTTCCTTATAGCCCAACTCGACCGCCTGGACGACGTTCCGGCCGCGCCGCCTTTCCTCGCGGATTCGCTCGTTGATCAGCACATTGGCATCGACGGCCGTGCCGATGGTGAGCACGAAGCCGGCGATGCCGGGAAGCGTCAGCGTGCCGTTGAACAGGGCCATGACCGCGAGGATGACGAAGATGTTCAGGATGACGGCGAAATCGGCGTACAAACCGAAACGCCCGTAGGTCACCAGCATGAAGATGACGATGGCGACCGACGCGATCGCCGAGGCGAGCACGCCCGCCCGGATCGAATCGGCGCCGAGCTGCGGCCCGACCGTCCGTTCCTCGACCACCTTGAGCGCGACCGGGAGCGCGCCGGACTGAAGCGCGATGGCGAGCTGCTGCGCCGAATCGACCGTGAAGCTGCCCGAAATCTGCGCATTGCCGCCGAGGATCGGCTCGTTGATGCGCGGCGCCGACAGCACGACATTGTCGATGATGATCGCGAAAGGCTTGCCGACATTGTCCTGCGTGACGCGCCCGAACCGGCGCGCGCCCTCGCCGTTGAAGGTGATCGAGACGGTCGGCTCGTTATTCTGGTCATAGGCCTGCTGGGCCTTGGTCAGCTGGGTGCCGCTGATGATCACGCGGCGCTGGACAGCGACCGGCGCGCCATTCTCATATTTGAGGATCTGGCTGCCGACCGGAGCATGGCCTTGCGCGATCTGGCGCGGATCGGCGCGCAGGTCGACGAGCTTGAACTCGAGCTTGGCGGTGCGCCCGATCAGATCCTTCAATTGCCCCGGATCGCCGAAGCCCGGCACCTCGACCAGGATGCGGTCCGAGCCCTGCCGAACGATGGTCGGCTCGCGCGTGCCCAGCGCATCGATACGCTTGCGCACGACGTCGACCGCGCCGGTCATCGCTTCGTTGATGAAGGCGTCGAGACCGGCCTTGGTGGGGGTCATGACGATCCGGTTCGAATCCATCACCGTGACGTCCCAGTCGCGCTGGCCGGTCGCGCCCACGCCGCGAGTCTGCGCCCGCGCCTTCTCGACCGCGGCATCGACCTGGGCGACGTCGCGCACGAAGAAGCTGACGCTGCCGTTGCTGGTGGAGGTCTCGCCGATCTCGATCGGCGCGCGGCGCATCTCCGACTTGATCGTGTCTTCCATCGCCGCCAGCCTCGTCCTGGTGACGTCGGCGGTGTCGGCCTCGAGCAGCAGGTGGCTGCCGCCGGAAAGATCGAGGCCAAGGTTGATGCGCGGAAGGAAGCCGACATGGAGCGCGTCGGCACGCTCCTCGCCGATCAGACTGGGAATCGCGAGCAGCACGCCGAGCGCGAGCGCGAGGCTGATCCACCATCGCTTCCAGCGGGGAAAATCGAGCATGGCTCAGTCGTTCGCCGGCTTGGCCCCGTGCGGGCGGACCTCGCTGAGGGTCGCCTTGACGACCTTGACGCGCACGCCCGAGGCGATCTCGAGCTCCACCTCATGGTCGTCGACCTTGGTGACCTTGCCGATCACGCCGCCCGCGGTCACCGCGACGTCGTTCTTCTTCACCGCGCCGATCATCTGCTGATGCTGCTTGGCGCGGCGCTGCTGCGGGCGGATCAGCAGGAAATAGAAGATCACGAAGATCGCGACCCACGGCAGGATCCCGATCAGGCCGAACGCCCCGCCGCTCGAAGCGCCGGCCGCATTGGCTGCGTAAGCTGGAGTAGCGAACATGAGAGCCTTACCTGTGAGGAACGCCCGCTTCGGGACGGGTGAAAGCGCGCGGCTATCACGGCGCGCCGGCAACTTCAATTCCCACCGAAGCGCTTGCCTTCACCGACCCCCAAGCCTACATCGCGCCCCTTCCGGATGCCGCGCTCGATGCGGTCTCCGCCTGGTCGGGGCGTAGCGCAGCCTGGTAGCGCATCACACTGGGGGTGTGGGGGTCGCTGGTTCGAATCCAGTCGCCCCGACCAATAGTCTTCGGCCGATACCGAAGACATGGGTAGCAATTCATTCCGGAAGCATAGGCCGGCTTGCATTCCGTCGGTCCGCGGGATCGGCACGCCGGGGACGCGGCGTTGCGCTCGCCTCCACCGATGCGCTACCGCGCGATGAGATCGGCGCGGGCGTCCCAGCCCAAAGCCGAGTTCGAAAATCTGTCCGGACCGCGTCGCCGTCGTTCATCAACATATTGGGAGGCGCCGGGTGGACAGCCGCATCATCGTCGTCGGAGGAGGCCCGGTGGGACTGGGCCTGGCGATCGAACTGGGCCAGCGCGGCGTGCGGACGATCGTGATCGAACGCTATCCGGCGCCGCAGCCGGTGCCGAAAGGCCAGCACCTTACCCAGCGCACGATGGAGCATTTCCACTTCTGGGGGGTGGAGGAAGCGGTGCGCGCCGCGCGCCCGATTCCGCCGGAATGGGGAATCGGCGGCCTGACCGCATATGGCACGTTGCTGGGCAAATATCATTACGATTGGCTGCAGCGCGGCCTGGTGCGGCCCTTCTATTACACCGATCATGAGCGCCTACCCCAATATGGAACCGAGCAGGCGCTGCGCGACCGCGTGGACCAGATCGGCGACGCGGAGCTGCTGACCGGCTGGCAGGCGGAGAGCCTGTCGCAGGACGACGCCGGCGTCACGGTCATTGCCGTCAACCGGGCCACCGGCGAGAGCCGCCGCTTTCGCGCCGATTATCTGGCGGGCTGCGACGGCAGCCGTTCGATGGTGCGCGAAGCGGCGGGCATTCCCCAGACGCAATGGGATCATAACCGATTGATGGTGCTGCTCGTCTTTCGGTCGGTCGAGCTCGACCGGCTGCTGAGGCAGTCTTTTCCAGGCAAATCCTACTTCAATGTCCTCAACCCGGCGCTGGAGGGCTATTGGCAGTTCTTCGGACGCGTCGACACGAACTCGACGTTTTTCTTCCACGCGCCGGTTCCATCCTCGGCGCGGGATGGCGGCTTCGATTTTGCCGCGCTTTTGCAGGCGGCGGCCGGCGCGGAATTCGACGTCGCGCTGCGCTACACCGGCTTCTGGGACCTGCGCTTCGCCATCGCCGACACCTATCGCGCGGGCCGCATTTTCATTGCCGGCGATGCCGCGCACAGCCACCCGCCCTACGGCGGATACGGCATCAACACCGGCTTCGAGGATGCCCGAAATCTGGGATGGAAGCTCGCCGCCGTCCTCCAGAGATGGGGCGGAGCCGCGCTGCTCGACAGCTATTCCGAGGAGCGCCGCGCCGTGTTCGCCTCCACGGCGCGAGACTTCATCGCCAAGTCGATCGAGACCGACCGCGCGTTCCTCGCCCGGTTCGATCCCACGACGGACGCCGCGGCCTTCGAAAGCGAATGGAATGCGCGCGCCACGGGAGCAAGCGGCGAAGTCAATGCCTTCGAACCCAATTATCGGAGCTCGCCCATCGTCTTCGGAGCGGCCAACGCGCAGAGCGGAGCCGTCGGCACCCACGAATATCGCGCGCAAGCGGGCCGTCATCTCGCGCCCGTGCCGCTGCCATCCGGCACGAACAGCTATGACGCGCTGGGGACCGGTTTCACGCTTTTTGCGCCCGGCCCTGCCGAGCCGTTCGCCAGATCGGCGGCCGAACTCGGCATTCCCCTGGCCGTCGTGCCCGAAGTCTCGCCGATGCACGAATCGCCGATGATCCTCGTTCGCCCGGATCAGTTCGTCGCCTGGACCGGCGCAGAGCCGGAGGACGCGCATGCCATCCTCCGGCGCGCGGCCGGATATTGATCAGGCCGGGGGCGCCGCATGAATCCGCAACTTTGCCCGCCAGCGCTTCGCGATCAGCCCTTCAGCGACTCCAGACGCGAAAGGCCGATCGCGTTCACCGCGCCGCGCAGCACGCCGACATCGGGCACCTTGCCCTCGGCCTCGACCATGAAGCGGTCGGCGACCAGCACGCTGTAGCTGCCCTGGCCGCTTTGCCTGTCCCATTTCTCGCTGGTCATCCGGCCGCCGACGGTTTCGGTCTTCTCATAGCCGGTTTCGGTCTGGCGGCTGGACTGGACGTTCAATGCGCTTCCCATCGCGGCGAGCGCGCCGACCGCCGAGATGTCGCTGACGGTCAGGTGCACATTGCTGTCGCCGCTCTGGTAGCGCGCTTCGGCGGTCGAGCCGCCAATGCCCGCAGCGCCGGCCCCGGCGCTGGAAAGCTCGACCCTCTTGTAAGCGCCGAGCGTCTCCGGCAGCAGCGCCTGCAAGGCGGCCGGCGCGACCGGCGCCTGGGCTCCGCCCTGGGCGTGCTGGCTGGCCGCCTCCATCCGCTTCGCCGCTTGCTCCATCTTGCCGAGATCGACCGATCCCATGCCCGGAACGCTGACCGTCCCCGACATGGTGCCGCCCGCAGCGGCCATCGGCATCATCGCACGTCCTGAAAGGAAGCTCGATGTCACCATGCCCGTCACCGCGCCGACGATGATTGCAAGCACGATGGCGGCCACGACCACCGCGGCCGTATAGGCAACCGCCTTGTCCGCGGTCACTTTCATCAGGCGCGGCAATCCCAGGTAAAGAAGATACAGGGCATAGAGGCCGCCGATCAGCATCGCCAGCACGCCAAGCATCGGAATGATGTTGAGGATGCCGGCGACCCAGGCCGAGGTCATCGCATAGGCCGCGACCTTGGTAGCCTGGACGCTATTCTTGGTGCCGCCGAACGTCGGCGCCAGCGCGTCGATGATCAGGCTCAGCACGAAGACGTTGACCAGCGCGAGCCCATAGGTGGTGACGGCGTTGACCAGGGCCTCGAAGATCGTCGGATGATAGACGAAGCCGGCGAACCGGTAACCGAAGACCAGCGACCCGACCAGCTGGGCGAGCGGCGGAATCGCCGCCAGGATCAGCACCCATTCGCGGAAGATCGATCCGACCGTCGCCGGCTCGGCGTCGATCCTTTCCCATTCGGCCTTGGGTTCGAGCAGGATCCGCTTGACGCGATCGACCAAGGACGTGCCGCTTGCTTGTGGTTCCAATGCCATGGCGAACCCCCTGTCTGGTTTGCAGCTCCATACAAGCATGTTCGCGTGGAACGCGCAATTGCAGAGACCCGCATGTCCCCCCATATCGCGTCCAACTCGATCGAGCGGGAACAAGGATGGCAAAGGCGCAAGTGTGGCACGGGACGACGATCCTGGCGGTGAGGAAGAATGGAACGGTCGTGGTGGCCGGCGACGGCCAGGTCTCGCTCCAGCATACGATCATCAAGCCGAACGCGCGCAAGGTGCGGCGACTGGGCGACGGATCGGTGATCGGCGGCTTCGCCGGCGCGACCGCCGACGCCTTCACCTTGTTCGAGCGCCTCGAACGCAAGCTCGAGCAGCATCACGGCCAGCTGATGCGCGCCGCGGTCGAGCTCGCCAAGGACTGGCGGACCGACAAATATCTGCGCAACCTCGAGGCGATGATGATCGTCGCCGACAAGGAGGTGACGCTGATCCTGACCGGCAACGGCGACGTGCTCGAACCTTCGAGCGGCGTCGCGGCGATCGGATCGGGCGGCAATTTCGCCTTGTCGGCGGCGACCGCGCTGTTCGACTATGAAGAGGATGCCGAAGTGATCGCGCGCAAGGCGATGAAGATCGCCGCCGAGGTCTGCGTCTATACCAACGACAATCTCACCATTGAAAAACTGGAGGGCGCGGCCTGACGCCCTCGATCCGGGACAAGAAGATGAACGACAATCTCACTCCGAAAGCGGTGGTTTCCGCTCTCGACGCCCATATCGTCGGCCAGACCGACGCCAAGCGCGCGGTGGCGGTGGCGCTTCGCAACCGCTGGCGGCGCCAGCGGCTCGCCGACGGCCTGCGCGAGGAGGTCACGCCCAAGAATATATTGATGATCGGCCCCACCGGCTGCGGCAAGACCGAGATCTCGCGCCGCCTCGCCAAGCTCGCCGATGCGCCTTTCGTCAAGGTGGAGGCGACCAAATTCACCGAGGTCGGCTATGTCGGCCGCGACGTCGAGCAGATCGCGCGCGATCTGGTCGAGGAGGCCGTGCGGCTGGAAAAGGACCGCCGGCGCAGCGCGGTGAGCCAGGCCGCCGAGGAAGCGGCGATGGAGCGGCTGCTCGATGCCCTGACCGGCAAGGGCGCCAGCGAGGCCACCCGCGAAAGCTTCCGACGCCGCTTCCACGACGGCCATCTCGACGATTCGGAGGTCGAGGTGGAGGTCAACGAAACCTCCGCCGCGCCGTTCGAGATACCGGGAATGGGCGGGCAGGTCGGCATGATCAACCTCAGCGACATCATGGGCAAGGCGCTCGGGCAGCAGCCCAAGAAGCGGCGCAAGCTCAAGGTGCGCGAGGCCTGGAGCCGGCTGGTCGAGGAGGAAGCCGACAAGAGGCTCGATCAGGACGACGTCAACCGGGTCGCGCTTGCCGACGCCGAGGCCAATGGCATCGTCTTCCTCGACGAAATCGACAAGATCGCGGTCAGCGACGTTCGCGGCGGCTCGATCAGCCGCGAAGGCGTCCAGCGCGATCTGCTTCCGCTCATCGAAGGCACCACGGTGGCGACCAAATACGGGCCGATGAAGACCGACCATATATTGTTCATCGCCAGCGGCGCGTTCCATGTCGCCAAGCCCAGCGACCTGCTTCCCGAGCTTCAGGGCCGGCTGCCGATCCGGGTCGAGCTGAAGGCGCTGAGCGAGGAGGATTTCGTGCGCATCCTGCAGGACACGCAGGCGAGCCTCACCGAGCAATATCGCGCCCTCATCGCGACCGAAGGGGTCGAGGTGAGCTTCACCGCGGACGGCATCCGGGCGATCGCGCGCATCGCGGCCGAGGTGAACGGCCAGGTCGAGAATATCGGCGCCCGGCGGCTGCAGACGGTGATGGAAAAGCTGCTCGAGGACATCAGCTTCGACGCCGAGGAGCGCAGGGGCGACAGCGTCACGATCGATGCGGCCTATGTCGAAGAGCAGCTCGCCGATATCGCGCGGGACACCGACCTCAGCAAATATGTGCTGTAGCCAGGGTCCGGACCCTAATATTTGCCGCCTGCTAACAATTGCGGCTGCTCATCGAGATTGCGCCCAGGGCCTACGGCCCCGGGCGCGGCCGCGACGACCTTGATTAAGGCGCGCGGACGCGCCACATCGTGACAATGCTGATCCAGACCGAGACGACGCCCAATCCGGCGACCCTGAAGTTCCTGCCCGGCAAGGCGGTGATGGCCGCGGGCACGCGCGACTTTGCGAGCCCCGAGGAAGCCGAGGCCTCGCCGCTCGCCGAGGCCTTGTTCTCGACCGGCGACGTGGTCGGGGTGTTCTTCGGCCACGACTTCGTTTCCGTCACCGCCGCGCCGGGAGTGGACTGGACGCATCTCAAGCCCGAAGTCCTGGCGGTGCTGCTCGATCATTTTTCGAGCGATGCGCCATTGTTCACGGCAGCCAGCGCGGCGGAGATAGCCGTGGCCGGCGCCGAGGATCATGGCGACGATCCCGAGGATGCCGACGTGGTCGCGCAGATCCGCGAGCTGATCGAGACGCGGGTTCGCCCCGCCGTCGCCCAGGACGGCGGCGACATCGTCTATCGCGGCTTCCGGGACGGCACCGTCTTCCTGGCGATGCACGGCGCCTGCTCAGGCTGCCCCTCATCGACGGCGACGCTGAAGCAGGGCATCGAGGGGCTGCTCAAACATTATGTTCCGGAGGTCGAAGCGGTCGAAGCGGTTTGATTCGCGACGCCCACTTTTTCGCGCGACGCTCTGGCCTCGGTCCGGCATTGCCGGAACCGTTCCGCTGATGCTGCTCGCGATCGACACCGCGACCTCCGCCTGCTCGATCGCGCTGATCGACGGCGACCGGCTCGTCGACGAACGGCACGAGCTGGTGGGCCGGGGCCATGCCGAAAAGCTGCTGCCGATGATCGAGGCCTTGCTCGGCGGACGGCGGCCGAGCGCATTGCTGGTCGATTGCGGGCCCGGCAGCTTCACCGGCGTTCGCGTCGGCCTTGCCGCCGCGCATGGACTGGCGATCGGCTGGCAGATACCCTTGTCCGCTTATTCGTCGCTGGCCTTGATGGCGGCGGGCGTCGATGGAGACGAAATCGGCATTGCGCTGGAAGGGGGACACGGACAGCTATTCGTGCAAAGCTATGCGCGTGAGCCCCTTGCCCCCTCCGACGCGCTTGCCTCGCTTCCGCTTCGCGAGGCCGCAGTGCGAATCGCGGCGTCGATCGTGGCCGGCAATGGCGCCGAAGCGCTGGTCGCGGCGCGCGGACACGGCGTCGCGGTGGCGGGGCTGCCGCGCGCGTCCGACGTCCGGCGCCTGCCGCCCGCGCTGCGCATGCTGGAGCCAAAGCCGGTTTACGGGCGCCCCCCGGATGCCAAGCCGATCGAATGAGCATGCGATCGCGATCTGATCCCCTGGAGCTGTTCCAGGGCACCCTCCTCGACCTCGACGCGGTGATGGACGTGATGGACGACAGCTTCGATCCTGCGTTCGGCGAAGCCTGGACCTCGCCGCAATGTGCCGGGCTGCTGCCGATGCCGGGGGTCTGGTTGACGCTGGCGCGCGACCGGAGCGAAGTCGCCGGCTTTGCGCTGTCCCGGATCATAGTCGACGAGGCCGAACTTCTTCTGCTCGCGGTCAAGAAGAAGTGGCAGCGGCGCGGCGTCGGCGCCCAGCTGTTGGCCAGCTTCATCCTTGCTGCGGGAAGGCGCGGCGCTCGACGACTTCACCTTGAAGTCCGGGAAGGAAATCACGCGGTTAAGCTCTACAAGCAGTCCGGCTTTTCGGAAATCGGTCGTCGCAAGGGCTATTATAGCGGTCGCGACGGACAAGTTTACGATGCCCTGACCCTCGCCCGAAACCGCTAGATTTTCACCGTTTGGCGTGATTTCTACTTGTCAAAAGAACCAAAATGGATCATTTCGTGCCAGCAATCTTTCTTTTTGGCGACGCATAGCGAGGGCTCATCATGGACGGAAATGACAATCTGAATGAAACGTTGATCACTCTCACGGCAGACATCGTGTCGGCGCATGTCAGCAACAACAGCGTCGCGGTGAACGATCTTCCCGTTTTGATTCAGAATGTTCACAACGCATTGAACGCGCTCGGCGCCCGCGCCGAGGAGCCGGAGGCCAAGCCCGAGCCGGCGGTTTCGATCCGTTCCTCGATCAAGCCCGACTTCATCGTTTGTCTTGAGGACGGCAAGAAGCTGAAGATGCTGAAGCGCCATCTGATGACCCATTACCAGATGACTCCCGATCAATATCGGCAGAAATGGGGCCTGGGCAACGACTATCCGATGGTCGCGCCCAATTATGCCGAACAACGCCGGACGCTTGCCAAAAAGATCGGTCTCGGCACCAAGCGTCGCAGGACCGCGCGCAAATAATCGATTGCTGCGGCCGAGTGATCGGCCGACGAAGATCGGGGTCCGGATCTTAATTCGATCGCGTGACGCGCCCGTCCATCGTGACGGGCGCCGGACCATTGCGAATGGGCAGCCTGGGCCTTAAGTCCCGGAACATGATGACTCGCACGATCGACATCGAGACGCTTTGCAACGAAAAGGGGCTGCGCATCACGGAGCAGCGGCGGGTGATCGCCCGCGTCCTGTCCGAGTCTGAGGACCATCCCGACGTCGAGGCGCTCCATGCGCGCGCGTCCGCGATCGACAGCCACATTTCGATCGCCACCGTCTACCGCACCGTCCGGCTGTTCGAGGAGGCCGGAATCCTGGAGCGGCACGACTTCGGCGACGGACGCTCGCGCTTCGAGGCGGCGGCCGAGGTCCATCATGACCATTTGATCGATGTCGAAACCGGCAACGTGCTCGAGTTCGCCGATGAGGAGCTCGAGACGCTGCAGCGCCGCATCGCCGAAAGGCTGGGCTTCCGTCTCGTCGACCATCGCATGGAGCTCTACGGCGTCTCGCTCGACCGCAAGAAGTGATCGCGCGTTCCGGGGCCGGGATGGCCGCGCCGGTGCCGGCTTCACGGCAGGCCCGACGGCCGCGCCGATGCGGATGACCGCACGGGTCCTCGCCATGCTGGCGGGACTGATCCTGTGCCTTCCCGGTCATTATGCGTGGCGGCTGGCGCGCTTGCCTTCGCCATGGCCCCGCATCTTCCTCGGCTGGGTCGGCCGCTGCGCCGGAGCGCGCGTCCGGGTGACCGGCTCGCCGCTCGCCTCGCACGTGCTGTTCGTGTCCAACCATATGAGCTGGCTCGACATCATGGTCGTCGCCGGCGCCACCGGCGCGGCGTTCGTTTCGAAGCAGGAAGTCGCGGCAATGCCCTTGTTCGGCTGGCTGGCGCGGCTCAACCGGACCGTGTTCGTCGCGCGCGCCGCACGTGGCGCGGCCCATGCGCAGGCCGACGCGCTGCGCGCGGCGCTGGCATCGGGCGGCCCGGTCGCGCTTTTCCCCGAAGGCACGACCGACGGCGGCACCAAGGTGCTGCCGTTCCGCGCCAGCCTGCTCGCTGCCGTCGTGCCGCCCCGCAACGGCGTCCGGGTGCAGCCCGTCGCGATCGATTATGGCGCGGCGGCGGAGGAGATCGCCTGGGTGGGAGGAGAGGCCGGCAGCCGCAACATCCGGCGCCTGCTGTCGCGGCCGGGGCCGCTGCCGGTGACGCTGCATTTCCTCGCGCCGATCGATCCCGGCGCGGTTCCCGACCGCAAGGCCCTCGCCGATCGTTCACGAAGCGCGATCGTCGCGACGCTGGAAGCGTCCGCGCGACAGGCGCTTCTCCTGGACTGAAGCGGGATGCGATTGGATTGAATCGCATCCCGCTTTATAGCCATCCGATGAACCGACCCGAGACCTTTCACGTCAAGTCCTTCGGCTGCCAAATGAATGTCTATGACGGCAGCCGCATGGCCGAGCTGCTCGAAGCGGAAGGCATGCGCCCCGCGGCGGGTGAGGCGGCCGATCTCGTCGTCCTCAACACGTGCCATATACGCGAGCGCGCCTCCGAAAAGGTCTATTCCGACATCGGCCGGCTGCGGCGCGAGGACGGATCGCGCCCGATGATCGCCGTCGCCGGCTGCGTCGCCCAGGCCGAAGGCGCCGAAATCACGCGCCGCGCGCCGAGCGTCGACATCGTCGTCGGCCCCCAGGCCTATCACCGGCTGCCGGCGCTGATCGGCGCGGCGGCCGACGGCGGGCGCGCGCTCGACACGGACATGCCGGTGGAATCGAAGTTCGCCGCGCTGCCGGCGCGACGCGCGGCCGGACCGACCGCGTTCCTCACCGTGCAGGAAGGCTGCGACAAATTCTGCACCTATTGCGTCGTTCCCTATACCCGCGGCGCCGAAGCCTCGCGCAGCTGGGCCGCGATCGTCGACGAAGCCAAGGCGCTGGTCGACGCCGGCGCGAAGGAGATCACGCTGCTCGGCCAGAATGTGAATGCCTGGCACGGCGAGGATCAGGCCGGGCGCACGCTCGGCCTCGACGGGCTCATCCGATCGCTCGCCGCCCTGCCGGCGCTGGCGCGCATCCGCTACACCACGAGCCATCCCGGCGACATGAGCGACGGGCTGATCCGCGCCCATGGCGAGATCGAGAAATTGATGCCTTTCCTCCACCTTCCGGTGCAGTCGGGCAGCGACAGGATCCTGCGGGCGATGAACCGAAGCCACGACACAAGGGACTATCTCGCCCTCATCGACAAGGTCCGCGCGATACGGCCGGACATCGCGCTGTCGGGCGACTTCATCGTCGGCTTCCCGGGCGAAAGCGACGAGGATTTCGAAGCGACGCTCGCCATCGTCAGGGCCGTGAACTACGCTCAGGCCTACTCGTTCAAATATTCGCCGCGGCCGGGAACGCCGGCCGCCATGATGGAAGAGCAAGTGCCCGCGCAAGTGATGGATGAAAGATTGCAACGGCTGCAGGCGCTGATCAACGCGCAGCAGCTCGCCTTCAACCGCGCCAGCGTCGGGCGCCGGACCGAATTGCTGCTCGAGCGGCGCGGCCGCCGGCCCGGCCAGCTCGTCGGCAAGTCGCCCTGGCTTCAGTCCGTGCACCTCGACAGCGACGTGCCGATCGGATCGCTGGTCGAGGTCGAGATCGCCGCCGCCGGACCGAACAGCCTGGCCGGCGTCGCGTTGCTCCGGGACGCGGCCTGATGGCGCAGAAGAAAGCCGCCGAACCCGGCCCCCGCGCCAGGCTCGAGCTCGAGTTCGAGCAACCGCATCTGCTCGGCCCGCTGTTCGGCGAATTCGACCGCAATCTGGTCGCGATCGAAGACCGGCTCGGGGTCTACATCGCCGCGCGCGGCAACCGCGTGCAGATCGAGGGCGAGCCGGAGGCCGCCGCGCGCGCACGCGACGTATTGACCGGGCTCTACAACCGCCTGGACCAGGGCCAGGATATCGACGCCGGCGCGGTCGAAGGCGTCATCGCCATGTCGGGACAGCCGACGCTCGACGGCCTCATTTCGGGCGACGTTGCCGAACCGCCCAAGGTGATGATCCGTACCCGCAAGAAAACGATCGTGCCGCGGTCCAAGACACAGGTCGCCTATATGGAGGCGCTGGCGCGCGACGATTTGATCTTCGCCCTGGGACCGGCGGGCACCGGCAAGACCTACCTCGCGGTCGCGCAGGCGGTGCAGCAGCTGATCGGCGGATCGGTCGATCGGCTGATCCTCTCGCGCCCGGCCGTCGAGGCCGGCGAGCGGCTGGGCTTCCTGCCGGGCGACATGAAGGACAAGGTCGATCCCTATCTGCGTCCGCTCTACGATGCGCTTTACGACATGCTTCCGACCGAGCAGGTCGAGCGGCGGATCGCCAGCGGCGAGATCGAGATCGCGCCGATCGCATTCATGCGCGGACGCACGCTGTCGGACGCCTTCATCATCCTCGACGAGGCCCAGAACACCACGCCCCAGCAGATGAAGATGTTCCTGACCCGTTTCGGCATGCGCAGCCGCATGGTGGTGTGCGGCGATCCGCTGCAGATCGACTTGCCCAATCCAGGCATGTCCGGCCTCGCCGACGCGGTGGGCAAGCTGGAGGGTATCGCCAAGATCGCGACGGTGCGCTTCGGCCCGGGCGACGTCGTTCGCCATCCTTTGGTGGGGCGCATCGTAGAGGCCTATGAGGGCAATCAGGCATGATCGTCGTGGATGCCGCGATCGGCGCCGAATGGGGACGCCGGACCGACTGGCCGGCGCTGGCGGCCGAAGCCGGGCAGGCCGCCGTCGCCCACAGCCGCCACGCGGCGTTGATCGACAGCGGCCTCGCCGTCGAGCTGTCGGTCAAATTTACCGGCAATTCGCAGGTCCAGGCGCTCAACGCCGCCTATCGCAACAAGAATCAGCCGACCAACGTGCTCGCCTTCCCGATGTTCGAGGCCGAGCTGCTCGATTCGCTCGTCGGCGCCGACGGCGGCGAGATCCTGCTCGGCGACGTCGTGCTGGCGCATGGGGTGTGCTCGGCCGAAGCCGCGGACAAAGGCGTCACGCGCGAGCAGCATGCTTCGCATCTCGTGGTGCATGGCGTATTGCATCTGCTCGGCTATGATCATGGCGAGGACGACGAGGCCGAGGCGATGGAGAGGGTCGAACGCGAGGCGCTGGCCTCGATCGGAATCGCCGATCCCTATCAGGCAGAAGAGGTGCAATCCTAGCAATTATGTCTGACGACCACAGTAGCGGCGCCCGCGACGACGGGCGCAGTTTTTGGAGCGGACTTCGCACCTTCCTGTTCGGCGACGATGGCGAGTCTACGCTGCGCGATCAGATCGAGGAAGCGATCGAGAGCCACGAAGGCGAGGCACCCAAGATCGGCGATCTGACGCCGGTCGAGCGGCAGATGCTTCGCAACCTCCTCCACTTCGGCGAGCTGACCGTCGGCGAGATAGCGGTGACGCGCGGCGACATCGTCGCGGTGCCGGTCAGCATCGCCTTCGACGATCTCATCGCGGCCTTCGCCGAGGCCGAGCACAGCCGTCTGCCGGTGTTCGAGGACAGCCTCGACACGGTGATCGGCATGATTCACATCAAGGACGTGTTCCGGCTGAAGGTGACGGACGAAGCGCCGCCGGAAGATATGCGCAGCCTGCTGCGTGCGCCGCTGTTCGTTCCCGAATCGATGGGAGTGCTCGATCTGCTTGCGCGGATGCGCTCGGAGCGCGTGCATCTTGCCATCGTCGTCGACGAGTTCGGCGGGACCGAGGGCCTCGTGACCATCGAGGATGTCGTCGAGGAGATCGTCGGCGAGATCGAGGACGAGCATGACGAGGAGACGCCCGGCATGCTCATCCCGCTCGAAGACGGCATGTGGGAGGCCGATGCGCGCGCCGAGCTCGAGGAGGTCGCGCAGACCATCGACGCCCGCCTCGCGACCGTCGAGGAGGATATCGACACGCTGGGCGGGCTGGCGCTGGTGCTGGCGGGCCGGGTGCCGCAGCGCGGCGAGATCGTCGAACATCCCAGCGGCTGGAGGCTCGAGGTGACCGACAGCGACACCCGCCGCGTCAACCGCCTGCGGCTGCACGCCCCCGAGGAAAGCGCGGTCAAGGAAAAGGCCTGAGCATGAAGCCCCGGTGCATAGTATATGGTCGTTTCGCTTCGGTGCGCGGGAAATCGCAGTCCTGAGATCGGCGGCGGCGGAAGCGGCCCGTCCGTAGTCAAACTTTCGGCCCATCGCCGGACTGGGCCATGATCAATACTGGGCCATGATCAATAACGCGGCCGGCATCGACATCCGCCAACGCCTCCTCACGATCCCGATGGGTGCTCGTTGAGCAGAGGCAGGATCACGGCATTGACCGTGTCCAGGTCGAAGGCGCCTGCCTTGGCGTAACGGATCGTGCCGCCGCGATCGATCACATAGTTGGTCGGGACGCCGCCCAACGTCCCGTAGCCGCGGCCCGCAAGCCGCGATGCCAGCGGAACCGACAGCGCCTTTCGGAGCTTGCCCAGCTGATATTTGGGCGCCGAATCCTCGGTGAGGATGGCATAGATTTCCAGGCCCTTGTCGTGCCATTTGATGTGCATGGTGTCGAGCAGCGGCAGCTCCTCGCGGCATGGCACGCACCAAGTCGCCCAATAATTGATCACGACCACCTTGCCGCGCAAATCGCCGAGGCTGACGTTGCGATGATCGAAGGTCGAGATCGTGAAATCGGGCGCCGGCGATCCCACTTTCGAGGCCGGCGCGAATGCCGGCGCAGGCGCGGCGAGCGCAAGCACCGACAGCAACGGCGCCAAGCCAGCCCTGCGCGATCGAATGAACATCCTTGCCCCCGAGCGCGAGGCTGCGGCAGGGCCTCGCGGTTGTCAACACATGCACGGCGCCAGCCAGTCAAACGGCGCCGGACCGGCTCTACTCGGCCGCCAGCAGCCGCTCGGCGCCGCCGAGGTCGACGCTGACCAGGCGGCTGACGCCCTTTTCGATCATCGTCACGCCGAACAATCGGTGCATGCGGCTCATGGTCACGGCATTGTGCGTGACGATCAGATAGCGTGTGTCGGTCTCGCCCGTCATGCGGTCGAGCAGGTCGCAGAAGCGTTCGATATTGGCGTCGTCGAGCGGGGCATCGACCTCGTCGAGCACGCAGATCGGGGCGGGATTGGTCAAGAACAGCGCGAATATGAGCGCAATCGCGGTGAGCGCCTGCTCGCCGCCCGAGAGCAGGGTGAGGGTGGCGAGCCGCTTGCCGGGGGGCTCGGCCATGATCTCGAGGCCGGCTTCGAGCGGATCGTCGGATTCGACCAGGGCGAGGTGGGCCTGCCCGCCGTTGAACAAGGTCGTGAACAGGCTGCGGAAGTGGCGGTCGACGGTTTCGAAGGCGGTCAGCAGCCGAACCCGCCCTTCGCGATTCAGGTTGCCGATCGAACCGCGCAACCGGTTGATCGCCAGGCCCAGCTCCTCGCGCTCGGCCTGGCTGCCGCTCCGGCCTTCCTCCAGCTCGGCAAGCTCGCGCTCGGCGACGAGGTTGACCGGCCCGATCCGCTCGCGGTCCGCGGTCAGTCGATCGAGCGTCGCGGATTCGGCCGCCATCGGACCGATCGCCGCCTCCTCGAAGCCCAATTGCCGCGGCAGCTCGGCGGGCGCGCATTCGAACCTCTCGCTCGCGATCCTGCCCATTTCCAACCGCCGGCTTTCCTGATTCTCGTGCCGGGCATTGGCCCCCGCGCGATCCTCCCGGGCACTGGCCATGGCTTCCGCCAGCTCGGCGAGCCGGCCTTCGATCGCCCGCACAGCCGCCTCGGCCGCTTGCTCCGCCGCTGCCGCAAACTCGGCATCGCGAACCGATTTGGCGCTTTCTTCCTCCAGGCGCTGAACAAGATCGGACAATTGCGCGGGCGCGGCGGCCAGCTTTTCCGCCTCCGCCTCGGCCTCGCCGATGCGCCGCGCAAGTTCGGCCTGGCGCTGGGCGGCCTCGTTCGCGCGGACTTCCCAATCCGCGCTTTCCTTCCTGGCGGCCTCGACGCGCTGGCGATCGGCGGCGAGCGTGCGGGCATGGGCCGCGGCTTCGGCACGGACCTCGGCGAGCGCCGTCTGGGCCGCTTCGGCAAGGACGCGCAGTTCCGCCACCTTCGCCTCGGTGGCCTCGGCATCGGCCAAGGCCGCGACCATCCGTTCGGCTTCTTCCAGCCCGCCCAGCGCGTCGGCGAGGTCGCCGCCAGCCTGGGCCAGGCGATCGGCAAGGCCGGTCCGCCGCACTTCGAGCCGCTCGATCGCGACATTGGCGGCATCCTCCTCGCGCGCCGCCTCGCGTATCGCGACATTCGCCTCGGCCTCGGAACGGCGGCTGGTTTCGATCGCTTCCTGCGCGGCGCGCATTGCGGCGTGCGCTTCCTCGGTGCGCGCCTCGGCCGCCGCCAACCGCTCGGCCGCCTGCGGCAAGCTGCGCTCTATGTCGCCGAGGCGGTTGATGCGGATCAGCCGCTCGGCCGCCGCAGCGCCGCCGCCGCGGGAGACGAAACCGTCCCAGCGGCGCAGCCGGCCGTCGCGCGTGACCAGCCGCTGACCTACCGCAAGCGCGATGCTGCCGTCGTCCTCGTCCACCACTCCGATCTGGGCGAGCCGGCGGCGCAGCGCCGGCGGCGCCTCGACGTACAGTTCGAGCGGCACGCAGGCCGCGGGAAGCGGCGGATCCGAGGCCTCCGCCGACGATCCCGCCCAGCGCCGCGGCGCGTCCTCCTCGAGCGAGGCTTCGAGATCGTCGCCGAGCGAGGCCGCCAGGGCGCGTTCGAAGCCGGGGTCGGCCTTGATGCGGGCGATCGCGCGGTCGCCGCCGCCCGCCTCGACCGCCTGGATCAATGCCTTGGCCTCCGATTGCAGCGCGGCGCGCGCGGCGCGCGCCACGGCGCCCTCGCTTTCCGCCTGATCGCGCCGCATCGCCGCTTCGCGACGACGCTCGTCGGCGGCAGCGGCGGCCATGGTGCATTCGGCGAGCCGCGTCTCGGCCTGTTCGCGCCGCGCGCGGGCCGCATCGCGGCTCTCAGCCAGCGGCTGCTCGTCGCCAAGCTCCGCCATCTGCTGCCGGATCCGCTCGAGCTCCGCCTGCGCCCGGTCGCGCTTGGCATGCGCGGCATCGAGCGCGGCGCGCGCCACCCGCGCCTCGGCCTGCTCGGCCGCCTGCCGGGCGCGGGCCTTGCCGAGCAACGTCTCGGCCTGCCGCGCGGCATCGTCACGCTCCAGGCTGCGGACATCGATCGTGCCCCGGGAGGCCTCGGCCTCGCCGATCCGGGCGACGATCGCCTGCACTTCGCTCTTGAGGCGCGCGAGCGCACGGCGCGCATCGTCGCCCAGCGCGGCCTCGCGCGCGCGGTCGGCAGCGAGCGTCTTCTGCCGCTCGGCAAGCTCGGCGATGCGACGGCTGAGCGCGTCATGCTCGGCCCGTGCGGCGGCGAGACGATGCCCGGCGGCGCCGGCCTCGTCGCGATCAAGGCGACCAAGAGCCCGGAAGCCGTCGCCAAGGT
>DATFHP010000065.1:0-10490 GCA_035248285.1 Allosphingosinicella sp.
CATCGGATGCCAGCGACCGGGAGAGCGCGCACGCGCGTCCCCATATCTCGGCGTAGCTATATGTCTGATATGTCGGCAGCAGGCGCATGCTGCGCCGTCCCGTCGCCTCGTCGGTAGCCAATTCGTAGGCCCGGCGGCCCAGCGCGGGACGATCGGCATAGCCTTCCATCACCCGGGTCACGATCTCGCCAAGCCGCGTTCCCGGCTGCGTAATCGCCTCGACGATCTCCGGCCGCGCCATCGTGTCCTGAAGCATCGGCTCAGCCTGGAGGAGGGCCGCCGTACGCCGCGCGAGCCGCTGCGTCGGATCTTCGCCTTCGTCGCGATCGACGAAAGGAATGGCGCGGCCGCGCGGCACGAACGATATGTTCATCGGCTTCCATCCATGACCAGCACGATCCGGAAGCGCGCCTCGTTGCGCATCATCCGATCGTATCCGCTCTGCGCCTCTTCGAGGGGCACCGTCTCGATCATCGGCCGGATGTTCTGAAGAACGCTGAAATCGAGCGTGTCTTCGGTTTCGATCGGCGATCCGGTGATCGAACCGGCGATCGCCTTCTCCCCGAACACGAGCGCCAGGACATGGACCGTCAGCGGATCCTCTCCGCCGCCGACGACCAGGAGCTGTCCGCGCGGCGCCAGCCCGCCGACAAGTGGCGACATAGAGGGCGAATTCGAAGCCGTGCCGAGAATCACGCTCGCGCCGCCCAGCGCGCGCAATGCGGCCGCGGCGTCCTCGGCTTCGCTGTCGATATAATGATGCGCGCCGAGTTTCAGCGCGAGCGCCTTCTTGTCGGTTCCGCGCGCGATCGCGGCGACCCGGAAGCCCATGTTGCGCGCGAACTGGATGCCGAGATGGCCGAGCCCACCAACGCCCTGAATGGCGACGAGCTGGCCCGCCAGCGCCGAGGACCGACGCAGAGCGTTGAACGTCGTCACGCCCGCGCAGAGCAGTGGCGCGGCATCGACAGCGTCGAGATCGTCGGGAACGGCCACCAGACCGTTCTGATTGGCGATCATCGCTTCGGCATAGCCGCCATCATAGCTCATGCCCGAGGACGGCTGATTCGGACAGTTCACGAAGTCGCCGCGCCGGCACGGCGCGCACTCGCCGCAATGCCCGCCCAGAAATCCTATTCCCACGCGCTGGCCAAGCGACCAGCGGGTCACCCCTTCGCCAAGCGCATCGATGCGCCCGACGACCTCATGACCCGGAACGCGCGGATAGACGATGCCCGGAAAGGGTCCTGCAACCACGGCCGCATCCGTATGGCAGACGCCGCACGCCTCCACCCGGAGGCGGACATGACCGGGTTGGGGATCCTGCAGCGGCCGTTCCACCAGTTCGAGCCTGCCGTTGCCGGTCGCCTGCATGGCGCGGTAGCTTTGAGTGCTCATCCAAAATCCTCTGTTGCGCGTTCCGCGGAAAGTTCACCGCATCCTACGCGCGAGAGGGGCGCTCCCCCGCTTCCAGGAAAGCGCGCACGCTCGCCATAGGGCGGCCAGATGAAGCGGCGAGCTTATGATCCCGGTTCCCCGCATCCAAGCAGGGCATTCCATTGTGCGCATTCGGTTGCGATATACGGATAGGCGCTGCGATGGGCTTGGAAGCATTCGAATGGGAGCAAGCGATGCCATGACCGATCTTTCCGCATTTCCGATTGCGCGCCGCTGGCCCGCCGAGCATCCCGATCGCTTGCAGCTCTACTCGTTTCCAACGCCGAACGGCGTCAAGGTCTCGATCGCGCTCGAGGAACTGGGCCTCGCCTATGAACCGCATTTGATCGACATCATGGCCAACGAGACGTGGACGTCCGAATTTCTGTCGCTCAATCCGAACGGCAAGATTCCGGCGATCATCGATCCCGACGGCCCCGGCGGCAGGCCGCTCGCGCTGTTCGAATCGGGTGCCATCCTCGTCTATCTCGCCGACAAGACCGGGCGGCTGATCCCGGCCGATCCGGGTGAACGCTACCAGGCGATTCAATGGGTGTTCTTTCAGATGGCGGCGATCGGCCCGATGTTCGGGCAGGTCGGCTATTTCAACAAATTCGCCGGCCGCGAGATCGAGGACAAGCGGCCGCTGCAGCGCTTCGTCGACGAATCGAAGCGGCTGCTCGGCGTGCTCGACGGCCGGCTTGGCGGCCGGACGTGGATGATGGGCGAGGATTATACGATCGCCGATATCGCCTTGCTCGGCTGGGTCAGGAACCTCGCGGGATTCTATGAGGCGGGCGAGCTGGTCGCGTTCGACAGCTTTTCCAACGTCCGGCGCTGGCTCGAGCGGGGGCTGGCGCGCCCGGCGGTCCAGCGCGGTCTCGACATCCCCCCGCGACCCCGGCCGGCCGCATGAGCACGACACTCTACGGCATCAGGAATTGCGACACGATCAAGAAGGCGCGCGCCTGGCTCGATCGGCGCGGCGTCGCCTATGACTTTCACGATTACAAGAGCGCCGGGATCGATCGGAACCGGCTGTCGCGATGGACGGCCGCGCTTGGCTGGGAGAAACTGCTCAACCGCTCCGGCACCACGTTCCGAAAGCTGCCCGATGCCGACAAGCGGGAATTGGACGAAGCCAAGGCTATCGCACTGATGCTGGCACATCCGTCGACGATCAAACGCCCGGTGATCGAAACGAACGGCGCTCTGGTGGCCGGCTTCGATCCCCAGCGTTATGAGGCGCTGTTCCCCGCATAGAGGGCGTCCTTCAGGCGGTTTCCTGGCTTTGGCCGATCGGAGTTGCTAAGCAATCATCATGTCCATTTCCACGGTCGATATCGAAACCAGCCGCCCCGATCCGACGCCGGCGCGCCTCCGCCTCACGGTGCCCAAGCTGCGGGCGCGAAAAGGCGGCGATCCGATCGTCATGCTCACCGTCTATACGGCACGCATGGCGCAGCTGCTCGATCCGCATTGCGACCTGCTGCTGGTCGGCGACAGCGTGGCCCAGGTGATCTATGGCCTGCCCTCGACGCTTCCGGTCAGCCTCGACATGATGTGCGCGCATGGCGCGGCGGTTGTGCGCGGCGCGGCGCATGCCGTCGTCGCCGTCGATATGCCGTTCGGAAGCTATGAGGCGAGCCCGGCGCAGGCGTTCGCGAGCGCGGCGCGCGTTCTCAAGGAGACCGGCGCCGCCGCCGTCAAGCTCGAGGGCGGGGTGGAGATGGCCGAAACGATCCGCTTTCTGGTGGCGCGGGGAATTCCGGTGATCGGCCATGTCGGCCTGACCCCGCAGGCAGTCAATGTGCTGGGCGGCTACGGTGCGCGCGGCGGGGGCAAGGCCGAGGCGGCGAGGATCCTGGCAGATGCGAAGGCGGTCGACGAAGCCGGCTGCTTCGCGATGGTCCTCGAGGGCATGGTCGAAGAGCTGGCCGCGGAAATCACCGACGCGGTATCCTGTCCGACGCTTGGCATCGGCGCCTCGGCGCGCTGCGACGGCCAGATATTGGTTACCGAGGACATGCTCGGGCTGTTCGAGCGCACGGCACGGTTCGTCAAGCGCTTCGACGACATGGCCGGGCGCATCAGCACGGCTGCGGCAAATTTCGCCGCCGAGGTCCGCGCCCGCTCTTTCCCGGGCGAAGAGCAGATTTACCGCCGCAAGCTGTGAGCACTTCCGTTTGGCCAAGTGCCCCGATAGAGGGGCGGGGGGACGTCGCGCGCCCATCCCCTGTTCATCTTCCTTGCCGTTTGAAGGATGAAGCGGTTCGGGGAGTGCGCGCCGAGGTATCGGGTCGCCGGTTTGGAGGGATTGCTTGGCATTGACGCCGAAAGATTCGGAGACGTTCTACCGCGAGGTCGACGAAGAGCTCCGCCGCGATCAGCTGGGTGGCTTTTTCCGTCGCTTCGGCGTTGCTCTGGCGGTGGCGCTGGTCGTGTTGCTCGCCGCGATCGGCGGCTTTTTGTGGTGGCAAAGCTACCAGCAGTCGAAAGCCGAAGAGCAGGCCGAGGCGCTGACCGCAATCTTCGACGATATTGATTCGGGCAAGACCAAGGATATTGACGCCCGCCTCGATACGCTCGCCAAGGACGGCAACCGAGCATATCGCGCTGCCGCGCTGCTGACCAAGGGCGACGTTGCGCTGCGGATCAACAAGGACGCGGCCGCGATCCAGGCGTTCCGCCAGGTGGCGGAGGATCAAAGCCTTGCGCAGCCCTATCGCGATCTTGCCCTGATCCGCCAGACCGCGCTCGAATTCGACGCCTTGCCGCCGGCGACGGCGATCGCGCGCATGAAGCCGCTGGCGGTCAGCGGCAAGCCCTGGTTCGGAAGCGCCGGCGAGCTGCTCGCCATGGCCTATCTGAGGCAGAAGAAGCCCGATCTCGCCGCCCCCATTTTCGCCGCAATGGCAAAGGATGAGAAGGTTCCGCGCTCGATCCGCTCGCGGTCGGAGCAGATGGCGGCGTCGCTCGACGTCGACCCGGCACAGGATGCGGCCATATCAGGCGGCGCAACGAAGGAAGCGAATCGATGAAGCGAGTGGTCACGGCGTTGGTCGTGCTCGGACTGCTGAGCGGCTGCGGCGTCTTCAAAGGCAAGGGCAAGCCCAAGACTCCGACGGTCGGCGAGCGCATTCCGGTTCTTGCCAACGAGGCGTCGATCGAGGTCGATCCCGGGCTTGCCGACGTGCCCGTGACCGTACCGCCCGCGGTCAGCAATGCCGAGTGGCCGCAGCCGGGCGGCAATCCGTCCAAATCCATGGGTCATGTGACGATCGGCACCAGCCTTAGCCGCGTGTGGAGCATCAACGCCGGGCGCGGGAGCACCAGCCGAATCCGCCTCGCCTCGCCTCCGGTCGTCGGCGACGGACGCCTCTACGTGATCGACACCGAAGCATCCGTGCGCGCGTTCAACGCCAAGGACGGCAAGCTGATATGGCGGGCGCAGGTCGGCAAGGCGACGGGCGGGATGAGTCTCTGGTCGGGCGAATATACCGGCACCAGCGGCGTATTGTTCGGCGGCGGCGTCAGCTTCGATAACGGCCGTGTCTACGCCACGAACGGCATCGGCGATACCGCTGCCTTCGATGCCGCGACCGGTAAGCCATTGTGGCTGACGCGGCCGGGCAGTCCGTTGCGCGGCGCCCCGACCATCGCCAACGACAATGTCTATGTCATCAGCCAGGATAATCAGCTGTTCGCGCTCAATCCGGCCGATGGCGCGGTGCGCTGGCAAAGTGCAGGCTCGCTCGAGCTTGCCGGCGTGTTCGGTACCGCTGCCCCCGCAGCGGCGCAGGGCACGGTGGTGGCCGGCTTTTCGTCAGGCGAGCTGAACGCCTATCGCTACGAGAATGGCCAGCCGCTGTGGCAGGACGTGCTCACGCGCACCAGCATATCGACCGTGGTCGGCACGCTCTCGGATATCGACGCCAATCCGGTCATCGACGGCGGCCGGGTCTATGCGATCGGCGCCGGCGGCCGCATGGTTGCGATGGAGCTCAACACCGGCCAGCGGCTGTGGGAGATCAACGCCGCCGGAATCTCCACCCCTTGGGTGGCCGGCGACTGGATCTTCGTGGTGACCGATCAGGGACAGCTGCTCGCGGTCGCGCGTTCCAACGGTCATATCCGCTGGATCAGCCAGCTGCGGCATTACGAAAACCAGAAGAAGAAGCAGAATCCGGTCTACTGGAAGGGCCCTATCCTGGCTGGCGACCGGCTGATCCTCGCCGATTCGATCGGCGAGCTGGTCAATGTTTCGGTGACCGACGGCAGCCTGCTTTCGATCGTCAAGACCGGCGAGAAGATCTCGCTGGCCCCGATCGTGGCGGGCGATACGCTCTATATCCTCGCCGACGACGGCCGGCTCTCGGCCTGGAGATAGGTTGACCCGCTGATCCGCGCCGGGCAGGGCAGGCGCGGCTATGGCGCGACTTCCCACAGTGGCAATCGTCGGTCGACCCAATGTCGGCAAGTCCACGCTGTTCAACCGGTTGGTCGGGAGGAAGCTTGCGCTGGTGGACGATCGTCCCGGCGTCACGCGCGATCGGCGCGAAGGCGAGGCGAGGCTGCTTGGGCTGACCTTCCGGGTCATCGACACCGCCGGCTATGAGGATGAGGATCCGCAGACGCTGCCGGGGCGGATGCGTGCGCAGACCGCGGCGGCGGTGCGAGAGGCCGATGCGGCCTTGTTCCTGGTCGACGCGCGCGCCGGCATCACGCCGCTCGATGCCGAATTGGCGCGCTGGCTGCGCAGCGAGACGACGCCGGTCGTGCTGGCGGCCAACAAGGCCGAAGGCAAGGCAGGGGAGAGCGGAGTCATCGAGGCCTTCGCGCTGGGGCTTGGCGAGCCGATCGCGCTCAGCGCCGAGCATGGCGACGGGATTGCCGACCTGTTCGAGCTGCTCCGGCCCTATATCGAAGGCGATCCCGAAAGTGCGGAGGAGAGCGAGGCGGATCGGCCGCTCAAGCTCGCCATCGTCGGGCGCCCCAATGCCGGCAAGTCGACGCTGATCAACCGGCTGCTCGAGCAGGACCGGCTGATCACCGGCCCCGAAGCTGGGATTACGCGCGATTCGATCGCGATCGACTGGCAGTGGCAGGGCCGGCCGGTGCGGCTGATCGACACCGCCGGCATGCGCAAGAAGGCGAAGGTTCAGGACAAGCTCGAGAAGCTTTCCGTGGCCGACGCCCGCCGCGCGGTCGATTTTGCCGAGGTGGTGGTGCTGCTGCTCGACGCGACGCTCGGCCTGGAGGCGCAGGATCTGCGCATTGCCGATCATGTGCTCCAGGAGGGCCGCGCGCTGGTCATTGCGATCAACAAATGGGATGTCGCCGAAGACCAGAGCGCGCTCTTCCAGGGCATAAGCGCGGCGCTTCGCGAGGGGCTCGCGCAGGCTCCGAACGTGCCGCTGCTGACGGTTTCCGGACGGACCGGCAAGGGACTCGACCAGCTGCTGGCGGCCGCATTCGAGATCAGGGAAACATGGTCGAAACGAGTCACGACCGGCGAGCTCAATCGCTGGTTCGCCGATGCGACCAGCGCCAATCCGCCGCCGTCGCCCAAGGGCGGGCGGATCAAGCTGCGCTACATAACCCAGGTCGCCACCCGCCCGCCGAGCTTCATCGTCTTCGGAACGCGCGTCGACCAGCTCCCGGAAAGCTATCGGCGCTATCTCGTCAACGCGCTGCGCAAGGATCTCGGCTTCGGCGCGGTGCCGCTTCGGCTGCAGACCCGCGCATCGCGCAACCCGTTCAGCTCATGAGCGTCCCGGATCGCGTCGTCGACGCGCGCGGCCTGCTGTGTCCCTGGCCGGTCGTCCGCCTCGTCCGCACCGCGCGCGAGGCAGCCGGGCCGGTCCGAATCCGCCTGCTCGCCGACGATCCCGCCGCCTCCGCCGAGGTCGCGCAGCTGTGCCGTGAAAGACGCTGGTCGTTCGCTCCCGACCCAGCCGATTCGCAGGCGTTCAGCGTAGTAATCGAGTGACGCGTCAACCGCCTGTTTACTTAGTCTGGATTAGAGTCACGACGGAACAGTGGACAATGAAGGAGCGGGGATTTGAACGAATCCGACGCCATCGTGGACTGGAGCATCTTCTCACGGACGCGCAGCGAGCTCGGTCCAGGCTTCGTTCGAATCCTGGGCTATTTCCGTGAGGACGGCGAGAAATCGATCGACAAGATCGAGGACGCGATGCAGCGCCGCGACACCGCCGGGCTGGTCCTTCCCGCGCATACGCTGAAGACCGAGGCGCGCCAGTTCGGTGCCGAGCCGTTGGGCGCGCTCGCCGAGGAAATCGAATTTTCGGCACGCCGTTCGATCGAGGCGCGCATGTTTCCCGACGAGCTGATTCCGGCCGTCACGCGCCTTCGCGGGCTCTATCGCGACACGCTCGCGCTGTTCGAGAAGGAAAGCAATCCGCTCGTGTCGCGTCGCCCCACGTTCGGCAAGGCCGAGGTCAACAACCAGGATTTCGGACGGATCTGATCCGTCTCATGATTGCCCGATCGTGACGGGCGTCAGCCGCTGCCTTGGGTCGCGGACTTGCTTATTCGCATCGGCTGCGGCGCACCGCGCGCGAGGCTGCGCCAAAGCCATTCGAACGGCCCGTAGCGAAACCGGTCCAGCCAAGGCCGGCTCCACAACAGCATGAGCGCCCACATCGGCACCACCGCGAGCCATAGCTGCGCCCGGCTCATCGTCCCGAACAATCCGGCGCCATAGCCGTAGAACAGGCTGGTCATGACGATGCTGGTGGCCAGATAGTTGGTGAAGGCGGTGCGTCCCGCAGCGGCGATCCGTTCGACCAGCGCGCCGCCGCCGCGCGTCGCGAGGACGACGAGCGCGGCGATCGCCACGATCATCACCGGCCTGAGCGGCGTCGTGGCGAACAGGCTGTAGGCGAACAGCTCCGGCACTGAGAAATCATGCCTGATCAGGATCCATGCCAGCAGCGCATAGAGCGGCACGGTGATCAGGAAGCCGCCCGCGGCGACGAGCGCATAGCGCCGATTGCTCCATCGTCCGGCGAGGAAGCCGTTCCTGAGCGCTGCCATGCCTAACAGCATATAGCCCAATGTCTCACAACCGTAGGTCAGCAGGTTCATCACCGGGTCGGCGCCTTCCGCGGTGAGCCGGTGCATGAGGATGCCGCCGTAGCCGCCGCGGTAGAGCGCGAGGATCGCGGCGCGCTCGCCGCTGCTCGGAACGGCGAATTCGCCGCCGAGATCACGCCAGGCCTTGAGCGCCTCGGCGCTCGCCCGGGGCAGCGCGGCGGCGGCGCTGGCGCTGGCGGCAGAGGCTGCGAGCGAAGCCATGACCAGCGCTTCGGCGAGGATCAGCAGCGCCCCCCACAGCAGCAGGTTGCGCGGCCGCTCGTGGTGGAAGAACCAGGCCAGCATGCCGATCGGCGCGTAGAGCGACAATATGTCGCCGGACCAGATGAAGTAGAAATGCGCGAGGCCGAACAGCAGCAGCCACGCCATGCGCTTGAAATGGATGCGCGCGGACGGCTGGCCCTGCGCGTCGGCGCGTTCGATGATCAGCAGCATGCTGGCGCCGAACAGGAAGGAGAAGAGGCCCCGCATGCGCCCGTCGATGAAAACGAAGCTGACGAGCCATGACCAGAGATCGGCCGCGCCGTCCCACCCATAAGCGCGCGGATTGACATAGGCTTGCACCGGCATGGCGAAGGCGACGATGTTCATCGCCAATATGCCCATCACCGCCACGCCTCGGATGATGTCGAGCGTCGCGATCCGCCCCGATGCGGCGGTCGATTCGAAGCCGCCGTCCGCCGAAGCTTCGCTGCCATGGTGACTGGACATTGCGCTCCCTGCCGGCTGCAAGCCTAGAGGAGGGCCGAAAGCTACGCCAGCGCTGCGTCCGGTCCCATCAGCGTCGGGAAATAGCCCTCGTGCGCGCGGCGCAGCCGCTCCAGATCCATCGTGCTCGCGACGCCGCCAAGGTCGATCCTGAGTTCGGCGCCGCCGGTCGTGCCTAGCCGCGTGCAAGCGACTCCGGCCGCCGCGGCGCGCTCGCCCAAGGCCTCGTCGCTCGTCACCACGTAGCGGCCCTGGTCCTCGCCGAACGCCGCTGCGGCGCGCGACGACGACGTCTCGAGCTTCCACTGGGCTCCGATACCGCCGGCCAGTGCCATTTCGGCGATCGCCACCGCCAGGCCGCCGTCCGAAATATCGTGGACGGCGGTGACCGAGCCTCGGCCGATCTGGTCGCGGATAAACTCCCCGTTGCGCCGCTCCGCTGCCAGATCCACCGGCGGGGGCGGGCCTTCCTCGCGGCCGTGGACCTCGCGCAGCCAGATCGACTGGCCGAGATGCGACGGCGGTCCGCCGATCAGGAAGATCGCCTCGCCCCCCGCCTTGAAGGCCAAAGTCGCGGCCTTCCGCCAATCGGCCAGCAGCCCGATGCCACCGATCGCGGGGGTGGGCAGGATCGCGCTGCTTCGGCCGTCCTCGGACTTGGTCTCGTTGTAGAGCGACACGTTGCCCGACACGATCGGGAAGTCGAGCGCGCGGCAGGCGTCGGCCATGCCCTCGATGCAGCCGACGAACTGGCCCATGATCTCGGGACGCTGCGGATTGCCGAAGTTCATGCAATCGGTGGCGGCGAGCGGCACCGCTCCGACCGCGCAGAGATTGCGGTAGCATTCGGCGATCGCCTGCTTGCCGCCCTCGACCGGATCGGCGAAGCAATAGCGCGGCGTGACGTCGGTCGAGATGGCGATCGCCTTGTCGCTGCCGTGGACCCGCACCACCGCGGCATCGCCGCCGGGACGCTGCACGGTATCGGCGCCGACCATGTGGTCATATTGTTCCCAGATCCAGCGCCGGCTGGCGAGATCGGGAGAGGCGATCAGCCTCACGAGGTCGCCGGCAACGTCGCTGCTGTCGGGAACGTCGGCAAGCGGTGCCGGCGGAGCGGTCGCCAGCCACGGCCGGTCGTAGAGCGGAGCCTCGTCGGCGAGCGGGGCGAGCGGAATGTCGGCCACCACCGCGCCGTCCCGGCGCAGCACCATGTGGCCGGT
>DATFHP010000066.1:0-3473 GCA_035248285.1 Allosphingosinicella sp.
CATTATTGCCGAGGACTCGACCGCTTCGATATCGATCTGTGGAAGTCGGTCTGGCACGATGACGCCACGCTGGATTATGAATCCGGACAATTAAAGGGCAGGGCGCTGGACATGGCTGCCCAGATGACGGTCGGGCACGAAGTCTACGCCGGCCATTCGCACCAGATCATGAACCCGACGATCAGGATCAAGGGCGACCGGGCGGTGAGCGAGACGTGCGCCCATGCGGTCCTGCGAGGCTATGCCGATCCGTCGGGGACCGTCACGGACAGCCATTATCGCGGCCGATATCTGGATCGCTGGTCCAGGCGGGATGGTCGGTGGGCCATCGATCATCGCACGCTGACCGAGGAGTTGATGTGGAACCAACCTGCCGACGAGCCGTGGGCGGGACCTGAAAGCCGGCGGGACCGGCAGGACCCCTCCTTTGCCCTGTTCGCGTCGATCGAAGGCGATGGCGGTGACCTGGTCGAGCAGATATGGGCGGAGCGTGCGATTGGCGCGCGCCTGCACGCCATTGGCCGGGCCGACCGCCATCAGATCGGCACCATGTTGATCCGGGTCAGCGGGAATCAGGCCGTCAGCGAAACGGGAGTCATCATCCGTCGCCCTGGCGAGGCCGGTGCGAACGGCGTCGCCATCGACGATCATGTTCGCGGACGCCATCTCGACCGATGGTCGAAGCGGGAAGGCCATTGGGCATTGGACGATCGCCATTTCGTCGAAGATTTCGGGTGGCATCAGACGGTCGAGCCGGGCGCGACCCTATCCTAGGTGCGACGACTTGCCGCCGCACTACATGTCGCACGTGATTTATCGAAAGATAGGTTTTGTAGTCCAGTTGCCTGAAGTAAAAACGGGTGAGTAGGCCAGATGAAACTCGGCCGATATGTAGTCAGGGTAATGACGCTCAGGCGACCCGAGATCCGCCTGAAGATAAGAAGGGGGAGGAAGTTGATATGCAGACGAAATTTCAGAATGGGGTGAGGATCGGCCTGTTCCTCGCCTCGGCGATGACGAGCAGCCTCGCGATTGCGCAGACGGATAATGGCGGCATCAACGAAATCATCGTGACCGCCCAGAAGCGCGAGCAGAATCTGCAGGACGTGCCGATCGCCGTCGCCGTGATCGGACAGCAGGAACTGACCGCCAGCCGCATCACCAGCCTGCAGGATGTGGGCGCGGTGGCTCCGGGCGTTTCGGTGCGCAAGACGCCCGGTGGCCTGGGCGCGCCGCAGATCGTCATTCGCGGCGTTGCCAGCGCGGGGGGGCTGCCCGGTTCCGACAAGTCGATCTCCATCAACGTCGACGGCGTCTATGTCGGCGCGAACTATGGCCTGACGACGGACCTGCTCGACCTTGTCCGGGTCGAGGCGCTGCGCGGTCCGCAGGGGACGCTGTTCGGCCGGAACACGACCGGCGGCGCGCTGAGCTTCGTGACGGCCGATCCGACCGGCGAATTCGGCGTCCGGCAGGAAGTGTCGGTCGGCAATTTCGACCAGTTCCGTTCCATCACCCATGTGGAACTGCCGCAGTTCGGGGCGTTCAGCGGCTACCTCAGCTATATGCGCAACCAGCGCGATGGCGACATCAGGAATCTGGATGCGGGCGTCGTCTTCGATCGCAGCGCCGCCGGCCTTGGCCGCCAGGTGTCGCCCGCGACGCTGGGCGCCAACAAGACCGACGCGTTCCACGCCGCGCTCAAGTTCAAGCCCAGCGACAGCTTCAACATCGTCTACAAGTTCGACTGGGCCAAGGCCATCACGACGGCCGAAGGTTCGGGCGTGATCGCCTATGATCCGGCCGTGGCCGCCAGCTTCGGCCTTGCCGCGCTCAACACGGCGATAGCTGCCCACCCGCCGCTGATTTCCGGCGACCGGCGGCCCGACGCGGTGCATAACGCGTTCGCGGTGCCGGGACGGATGACGAGCCAGGGGCATAATCTGACCGCCAACCTCGACATCAATGACCAGCTGACGCTCAAGAGCATCACGGCCTATCGCAAGGTCAGTGTTTTCGGGACGCTGGACAATATCGGCCTGGGCCAGCTCTTCTACCCTGGCAATCCCGATCCCTTCTATTTCAACGTCAACCAGAATGCGAGCCGGCAGAAACAGTGGAGCGAAGAGCTTCAGCTGAACTATAATTCCAGGCTGCTGACGCTGACGCTGGGCGGGCTCTATTATAAGGAAAAGATCCAGACCGGCGCGCCGGACGGCCTGGCCGGGATCTCGAACTTCTTCACTGTCCCGTTGCCGGGCAATGTCCTGCCGGCCGGCCGCGACATCACCTTCATCACGGCCAAGTCGGCGGCCGCCTATGGCCAGGCCGAAGTGCATATCACGCCGCAGCTGGATGTCGTCGGTGGTATCCGCGTCACGCGCGACAAGAAGGATGGCACTTATTACAGAGCCATTCCGGCCTATGGAATTCCTCTGACCGCGACGCCGTTCCTCTACAAGAAGACCAAGGCGACCTATCTGGTCGGCGTCAACTATCATGTGACGGACGACATCCTGGCCTATGCCAAATTTTCGACCGGCTATATTTCGGGCGGATCGGTCGGCGGCCTTGCTTTCGATCCGGAAACGGCGAAGTCCTGGGAAGCGGGGATCAAGTCCGATCTGTTCGACCGCCACCTGCGCTTCAACCTGACCGGCTTCTTCGCCAAATATGGCAATCTGCAGCAAAGCGTGCCGGGTTATCTGGCTGGTCGTTCGGACCTCAACCTTGCCATGGTCAACTATGGCAATGCCGAGGCCAAGGGCGTGGAGGCGGAGGCCACGGTGGTGCCGCTCCATGGCCTGTCGCTGTCGGGCGCCGTGTCCTATACCGACTTCAAGTTCACCAAGTTCACGCCGCTTTGGCTGAACACGATCGCTGCCTTTGGCGGGTCGCCCAACAGCTTCCCGGTCTGGCTGCGCCCGTCGACCACGGCGAATGTTGCGTTCGATTATGAGTCGGATCCCAATCCGGGCCTGGGCGACGCCCGCCTGGCGATTCGCTTCGACGCCAATTATCGGTCGAAGGTGATCACGCCGGGCATCTTCACGACGGCGATCCAGCCGAGCTTCCAGAGCATCTACAAGACCGGAGGCAACTGGATCGGCAACGCCCGCGTGGCGCTCAAGGACATCACGCTGGGTTCGGGCAAGGTGGAGGTCGCGGCCTGGGCGCGCAACCTGCTCAACAATCGCGGGTCGATGTGGGGCAATTATTCCTATCTGGTGGCCGGCACGACCTATGAGGCCGCGCGCACCTATGGCGTGGATATGATCGTCAACTTCTGATCATGGTCGCGGCCGCTTTGCAGGCGCCGTCATGGAACGAGAGAAAGCCCGGCCGCGCGCCGGGCTTTTTTTCTGCGGCTCCGAGCTGGCAGGGGCGGGAAGGCAGTTGGGGGCTTGGCCACGTCGAACGGCGCCCTTTCTGGATTGACGCCGGACGCAATATAACATATTACATGTGATACA
>DATFHP010000067.1:0-65734 GCA_035248285.1 Allosphingosinicella sp.
TCTCTTTCGACGCTTGGAACTCGGCTCGAAGACACGGCGTCGTGCGGGCGCTGCCGTGAAGAACGCTTGCCATAGGGCATCCTCCTCCTGACGATTCAGGATCGATGATGCACCATCAGAGTCCGGGACTACACACCTAGAGTGATTTCGAGCCAGATGGAATCATCTGGCGGCTCGGAAATCACGGCAATCAAACAACTTTCTAGCCTCGTTTCGGTTCAACCTGAACCGGAAAGAGGCTAGACCCGCATCGGCATCAGCACGTAGAGCGCGGCGGCCTTGTCGTTCTCGCGGAGCAGCGTCGGGGCGGCGGCGTCAGCGAGGTGGACCTCAATGCTGTCGCCTTCCATCTGGCCCAATATGTCGAGCAAATAGCGGGCGTTGAAGCCGATCTCGAAGCCGTCGGCATTGTAATCGCCGGACACCTCCTCGGCGGCGGTGCCGTTCTCGGGGCTCGTCACCGACAAGGTCACCTTGTCGCGATCGAGCGCCATCTTGACCGCGCGCGTCTTCTCGCTGGCGATGGTGGCGACGCGGTCGACGCCGTCCTCGAAGCTGCGCGGGTCGATCCTGAGCAATTTGTCGTTCGCGGTCGGGATTACCCGGCTGTAGTCGGGGAAAGTGCCGTCGATCAGCTTTGAGGTGAGGATCGCATTGCCCAATCCGAAGCGGATCTTGGATTCGGACAGCGAGACCTGGACGGTGCCGTCGACCTCGTCGAGCAGCTTGCGAAGCTCGGCGACGCATTTGCGCGGGATGATCACGTCGGGCATTCCCTCCGCCCCCGCCGGCCGCGCCACCGTCACGCGCGCGAGGCGGTGGCCATCGGTTGCCGCCGCCTTGAGCACCGGTTGCGCTTCGTCGGAAACGTGCAGGAAGATGCCGTTCAGATAATAGCGCGTTTCCTCGGTCGAGATGGCGAAGCGGGTTTTGTCGATCAGCTCGCGCAGCGTCGCCGCCGGAAGCTCGAAACCGGTTGGAAGATCGCCTTCCGCGATCACTGGAAAATCGTCGCGCGGCAGCGCCGCCAGGTTGAAGCGCGCGCGTCCGGCATTGACCTGCATCTTGCCGTCGGCGGCGGAAAGCTCGACCTGGCTTCCCTCGGGCAGCTTGCGGACGATGTCGAACAAGGTGTGCGCCGAGACGGTGGTGGCACCGGCTTGGGTCACATTGGCCTCGACCGTCTCGTTGATCTGCAGATCGAGGTCGGTCGCCATCAGCCGGATGCCGCCGTCTTCCTGCGCCTCGATGAGGACGTTCGAAAGGATCGGGATCGTGTTCCTGCGCTCCACCACGGACTGGACATGGCCCAGGCTCTTCAGCAGCGTAGCCCGTTCGATCGTGGCCTTCATCGATAACCCTTCGCAGCCCTGAATTTGGCGGTCGACGAGTTATAGCGAGACTTGCCGCGCTCGCCAGCGCTTATTGCGCCGAAATGAAAGGGCGGGAGTCGCCTCCCGCCCTTTCGCGATGGCGCAACGCGCGGCTTCGGCGGTCAGAAACGGACCCCGACGCCCGCCACCACCTGATGCCGGTCGAAGCCCTGCTGATAGTTGGAGTAGCGATATTCGGCCTTTGCGAATGTATTCGTGCCGAGCTGGCGCTCGACGCCCGCGCCGACCCTGAACCCATCGAGATTGCGGCCAGTCCTGAAATTGCCCGCGCCGGTGGCCCCATCGTCATAGTCGAGGCCGAAACGGGCGTTCGTGTAGCCGCCCTTGGCATAGAGAAGCGTCTGCTTGCCGATCACGGCGCCGACGCGGGCGCCGGCATAGAGATCGCGCTTCGCCTTGAAGCACAGCTCATCGCCCGGCACGGACACGTTGCCGGCACAGCGATCCGTGGTGGCATCGGCCGCTTCGCCTTCGACGCCGACGACCGCGCCGCCCAGCTGGAAATCGTAGCCGACGCCGACGCCGTAAGCGACGCCGTCGTTGTTGCCGGCGCCGTTGCGGCCGGCATGATCCCAGCCTGCCATGCCTTCGACGTGCGCGCCGGTGAAAGGGGCATCCGGCTGGGCGAGGGCCGGTGTGGCGGAGGCAGCCGTCACAGCTGCAATAAGAACAAGCTTACGCATCACTTCACTCCATCGATTGTCGAAAGACGTCCCACAGGTTCCAAGGGACGGCCCTTAAGCGCCGACGCTCCTGAGAGGTTGCGCGCGCGGCCAATAAACGCGATTTGACGTTGCATGGCTGCCATGGACCGAAGCGCGGGGCGGATCATTCGAAGGGCGATCCTGCCGCTGCTTCTGGCGGCGCCGGTCGCGCCTGCCGAGGCCGAGCTGCGCCCGCTCGGCGTCTACGGGCAATGGGGCGCGTTCCGGAAGGACGATCCCAAATCCTGCTATGCGATCGCCGAGCCCTATCGCGCGCCGCGCGCGATGGAGTGGAAGCCGTTCGCCGCTGTCGGCACCTGGCCGGGGCGCAACATCCGTTCGCAGGTCCATTTCCGCCTGAGCCGCGAAAAACGCGAGGGCTCGGCGGTATTGCTGAGGATCGCCGACCAGATCTTCCAGCTGCTCGCCGGCAAGCGCGACGCCTGGGCGGCCGACGCGCGCGCCGATGCGCAGATCGTGGCGGCCATGCGCAGCGGCGTCGACATGACGATCGAGACGCGGGCCGCCAACGGCGCCTTGGTCCGCGACACCTACCGCTTGCAGGGCGCCGCCACCGCCATCGATGCGGCCGCCATTGCCTGCGCCCCTTGAATGCCCTTCCCCTGAAGCCGCTGGCAACCGGCGTCGCTTCGTCCTACATGGCGCACATGCCCCCCTTGATGTCCATTCCCGGTCATATCGACCCGGTGCCGCTGCCGCGCGCGGCGCCGGTGGACGTCGATGCGCGCGTCGCGCTGATCGGGCTGCAGCGTGACGAGATCAGGGCCGCGCTCCAGGCGGCCGGGCTCGACGCGCGCCAGGCCAAGCTGCGCGCCAAGCAAATCTGGCATCAGATCTACCATCGCGGCGCGACGAGCTTCGAGACGATGAGCGATATCGCCAAGCCGCAGCGTGCATGGCTGGGTGAGCGCTTCGCGATCGGCCGGCCGGAGGTGGCGGAGCAATTGGTTTCGACCGACGGCACCCGCAAATGGCTGCTGCGCACCGCCGACGGCAACGAATATGAGATGGTCTTCATCCCCGACGCCGATCGCGGTACCTTGTGCGTGTCCAGCCAGGTCGGCTGCACGCTGAACTGCCGCTTCTGCCACACCGGAACGATGCGGCTGGTGCGCAACCTCACCGCCGGCGAGATCGTCGGCCAGGTGATGCTCGCGCGCGACGCGCTCGGCGAATGGCCGTCGCAGCCCGAGGGCCGGATGCTGTCCAACATCGTGATGATGGGCATGGGCGAGCCTTTGTACAATTTCGACAATGTCCGCGACGCGCTGAAGATCGTGATGGACGGCGACGGCCTGGGGCTGTCGCGGCGCCGGATCACGCTTTCGACCTCGGGCGTGGTGCCGATGATGGCGCGCGCGGGCGAGGAGATCGGCGTCAATCTTGCCGTCTCGCTGCACGCGGTCAGCAAGGAGGTGCGCGACGAGATCGTCCCCTTGAACCGCAAATATGGCATCGACGAATTGCTGGAGGCCTGTGCCGCCTATCCGGGCGCCAACAATGCGCGGCGCATCACCTTCGAATATGTCATGCTGAAGGACAAGAACGACAGCGACGCGGATGCGCGCGAGCTCGTCCGCCTGATCCGGAAGCACAAGCTGCCCGCCAAGGTCAATCTGATCCCCTTCAATCCGTGGCCCGGGGCAGCCTATGAATGTTCGGATCCGGAGCGTATCCAGCGCTTCTCCGACATCATCTTCGAAGCCGGCATCAGCGCGCCGATTCGCCGCCCGCGCGGGCGCGACATCATGGCCGCCTGCGGACAATTGAAGTCGACGTCGGAGAAGAAGCGCAAGTCCGAGACGGCGGCGGCCTGAAGTGCGAAGGCGCGCCGGATCAGACCAGCGCCAGCGCCGATAGCGCGCCGAGCAGGGCGGGCGGCAGCGCTTCGATATTGCCGATGTCGGCGCCGATGTCGGCAGGCGCGTCGGTCTCGGCCAGATAGCGCCAGCCCTGATGGGCGCGTCGGGGGAAAGGCATCACCGCGACCAGCCTGGCATCGAGGCGAATGATCGTCTTGCGTTCGGCCTCGTCCTCGCCGAAGCCGATGATGGTCTGGCGCGCGGCGATGCGATGCTTGACGATCCAGTACAGCGATCCGCCGATCAGCGCGTCGGCGCGCTTCGGACGGAAGCGGGTATGGATCGCAACGACACCGTCGCTGACCCGCCCCAGCTGGCGGCGGCGCAGCGCGTCGAGCGAACCGCATCCGACCGCCACCTTGCTGATGTGGAGCATGCGCGATGTATGACTCAGCGCAATTGGAGAATCCAGGGGCTCAGACCCGACGGGTCCAAACCAATGCTCAGGCGCTCAGTCCCCAGAGCGTGGCGAGACCAAGGAACGAGAAGAAACCCATCACGTCGGTCGCCATCGTCACGAACACCGCCGACGAGACCGCGGGATCGACCTTGAGCTTTTCGAGCAGGACAGGGACGGCGATCCCGAACAATCCGGCGACCAGATTGTTGATCACCATGGCGAGCGCGATGACGATTCCCAAATCCGGGTAATGATAGAATAGGCCGACCGAAACGCCGAGCAGCGTGCCGAGCGACAGGCCGTTGACGAAAGCGATACGGAACTCGCGGAAGACCATCCTGCGGGTGTTCGAGCTGGTCAGCTCGTTGAGCGCCAGCGCCCGCACCGCCACGGCCATCGTCTGCGTCCCCGCATTGCCGCCCATCCCCGATACGATCGGCATCAGCACCGCGAGCTGCACGAGGCGGCTGATCGTACCTTGAAACAGCCCGACCACGGAGGCGGCGATGATGGCGGTGCCGAGATTGACCACCAGCCAGGTGAGACGGCGGCGGATGGTGGCGCCGATCGGCTCGTTGATGTCTCCGTCGCCGGCGCCGGAGAGACGCAGGATATCCTCGCTGGCTTCCTCCTGGATGATGTGGACGACGTCGTCGACGGTGATCATGCCGACCAGCCGGCCCGACTGGTCGACCACGGCGGCCGAGATCAGCGCATATTTCTGGAAGCGCAGCGCCACTTCCTCCTGGTCCATATCCACCGGGATCAAGGTCTGCTCGCGCTGCATCATGTCGGCGACGGCCATGTTGCGCGGCGTGCGCAGCACCCAGGAGAGCATGCAGGTGCCGACCGGACGGTGCTGGGGATCGACGACGTAGATTTCCCAGAAATCGGTCGCCAGATCCTCGTTGCTCCGCAAATAGTCGATCACCTGGCCGACGGTCCAATGTTCGGGCACCGCGATCAGGTCGCGCTGCATCAGGCGTCCGGCGGATTCCTCGGGAAAGGTCAGCGCTTCCTCGATCGCGGCACGATCGTCCGGATCGAGCGCGCGAAGGACGGCGCGCTGATCGTCCTCCTCCATGTCCTCGATGAGCGCGACCGCGTCGTCGGTCTCGAGCTGGCCGGCGATGCTCGCAACCTCGTGCGGATCGAGCGCCTCGATCAGCTCCTCGCGCACCCAGTCGTTCATTTCGGCGAAGACGTCGGCGTCGAGCAGGTCGGCGATCGAAGCGGCCAGCGCGCGCCGTTCGTCGCGGTCGACCAACTCGAACAGGTCAGCGACGTCGGCCGGATGGAGCGGCGCGACCAGGGCCCGCGCGCCCTCGTCGTCGCCCGCCTCGACGCGTTCCATGACCTCGCGGACGAATTCGGGCTTCAGACGATCGTCTTCATCGAGGCGATCTTCGGGCGTGGGAGCGCTCGCCTCCGGTTGGAGCAGGGCGGGATCGGGCGCTTCGGGTTCGCTCTCGCTCATCGCCCTCTCCTGCTTCGGTCAAGGCCTCCTAAGCGCCCCGACGCGGCGTGTCGATATTTCCGAAGGGGGTGGCGCGTTCGAATTTCGGAGCCTAATCGGCGGCCACGCATTTTCAGGAGCTGCGCCATGGCCGACGAACTCAACACCCTCGTGCTCAATCTCGACAGCGGCGGCGATGTCGTCATCCGCCTGCGCCCGGATCTGGCCCCCGGCCACGTCGCGCGCATCAGGGAGCTGACGGACGAGGGCTTTTACGACGGCGTCGTCTTCCATCGCGTGATCGACGGCTTCATGGCGCAGGGCGGCGATCCCACCGGCACCGGCATGGGCGGATCGAAGAAGCCCGATCTCAAGGCCGAGTTCAGCCGCGAGCCGCACGTCCGCGGCACTGCATCGATGGCGCGGGCGCAAAACCCCGACAGCGCCAACAGCCAGTTCTTCCTCTGCTTCGACGATGCCCGCTTCCTCGACGGCCAATATACGGTGTGGGGCAACGTCGTGTCGGGCATGGAGCATGTCGATGCGCTGCCGAAAGGCGAGCCGCCGCGCGCGCCCGGCAAGATCGTCAAGGCCAGCCTCAAGCCCTGACCGACCGATGGCGCGGCTCGTCGCGCCGCCACGACCGGCTCGAAGCGCGCGCCCGGCAGATCGGCGGCGATGCGCATGTCACGGCCGCCGCTGTGCCGACATACGCCGAAATAGGCCTTGTTCACGGCCCGATCGGCTCGATAAGAAACGGATGAAGGAGTCGCGTCGATGGTTGATGAAGGTTCGAGAGCACGGTTTGAGCTGGACAGCCAGGGCCGGGTGGTCGCGATCCATGGCGTCTCACGGTCGATCCTTGGCGACAAGGACGAGGTGGCCGAGGAGATGGTCCAGTTCCTGCAACGGATCGGCTTTGGCGAGTCTGTCAGCGATGCAGCCGACAGCGATTACGGCGAAGCCGTCTAGGATCCAAACCCTGGAAGCCGCTCTAATGCGACCGTGACTGTTCGTTCAGCGGCTCATCCTGGTCGCGAATTCCCGCGGCGCAGGCGTGGCCATTGTTCGCCGGTCCGTCGGCCAGTTCCCGAACCATCGAGACCAGAGCGTGCGCGGTATAGGGTTTGGGAAGGAAGCGGCTTCGCCGGAGCGCCGACTCTTGCGAAGGATCCCGTCGGCCCGAGGTGAGGATGACGGCGAGGTCGCGCCGGACCTCCGCCGCGATCGCCAGGTCGATTCCATCGAGTTCGCCCGGCATGCTGATGTCGGTGAACAGCAAAGATATGTCCGGATTCTCGGCGAGGACATGGAGGGCCTCCCGCGCGTCCTCCGCCTCGAGGATCGCAAAGCCTTCGTCTTGCAGGATTTGGGTCGCAAAGATGCGCGCGAACGGCTCGTCGTCCACCACCAGGGCTGTCTTGTTGTGATAGGGCCCGGACGCGGTGTGCTCGTCGACCAGCCGGCTTTCCTGCCCCCACGTCACCGGCCGCTTCCTTCTTCGAGAAGCAAAGCCAGATCCTCATCGGACGAGCGATAGACGCTGAGATCGTACAGCGGCCTGACGCCCTCGGTTTCAGCGTCCAACGGCAGCACGCGCGCGGCGTCCAGATAATTGGCCCCCGCGGCCGTCCGCGTCCCGGAGAGAATCCGCTTCAATCTGAACGGCGGAGCCTCGGCATCGTCCGCTTCCGGGGAGCCTAGCAGCAGGTGGCGCAGGCGGCATAAAAAGGCCTTCATCCCATCCTCGACGTTTCGCAGGCGCCGATCGCCTGACCGAAATCCCCCGCCCGATCGCCACGTGTAGCAGCCAAATCCTTCCCCAGCCGCTAATTGAGATGGTTAAGTCGAGACCGACCGCGCAACGGGACGGCTTGACATTAATTGATCCATTTTGGATGAGATAATGATACGCTGGCGGTTGAGGGGGACGCCGCCGATGGACATCCTCATCGTCGAAAATGAAGAATCGGTGGCACGCGCGCTGATCTTCCTGCTTGCGACGTCGGAACATCAGGCCAGGCGCGCCAATGACCTCGGCTCCGCGATGCGAAGCTTGGATGACGCATTGCCGGACGTCGCGCTCGTCGACATCGGCCTGGCCAACGGATCTTCCGGCATCGACGTGGCGCTCGAACTCAAGAAGCGGGGCGTTCCGTGCATCTTCATGAGCGCCGACATGCCCAAAGGTGTCGGATGGGATCTCGCCGTGGGATGCCTGCACAAGCCGTTCGATGCGGAAAGCCTGTTCGCGGCGTTGGAGCGGGCACGCAACCCCGGATCCCCGTTGGCGCGCGCGACAGGCTTGCTCGGATGCTTCGAACCCTATGGCGAACCTGCGGGCGCTGGTCCCAGCCGGCCGAAACCGTCGGTTCCAGACCGTGACGGGAAGGCCCCGCGCACCGGCCGGCCGCCGAGAAAGCCGTCCTCATAGACCGAATCGGCGACGGGGGGCGCTGCCCATCGCCGGCCTGCGAGATCCGGCTCGCGCCAGGCGCCGCCGATACCGTTTATGGTCGCCTTGCCGCGCGGCCGGCGATAGTAGATTGCTGCCTGCCGCGGCGAAAACAGATTTGCATCGGCGCGCTGTGACGGCTCCGACCGGCCAGAGTGGCATCCGGCTTCGCAAGCCGCATCAGGCGGATGGCATGACGGGCGGCACCGGAATCGAACGGCTTTCGACGCCGCCAGGATGGAATGAGACATGCAGGAACCGGCTGTTCCCGAGATACATTGGTTCACGACCGCCTATGTGGTCGGTGAGGACCGATTGCGCTTCGCCTGCGCGCTCAAGAGCGGCGGCAGCGACGTCTTCTGGCTCACGCAGCGCTTGGCGAACGCGCTGGTGAAAAGGCTTTTGGACTGGCTGGACAAGCAGACCGGCCATGAGGGCCGCTCCGCCGCCATCGCGCATCGCGTCGCGCAGCAGTCCGCGACGGCAAAGCCGCCTCAGCGCCCCGCCGGCCAAATTCCCGCCGCGCCGGGATGGCTGGCACGCAATGTCGGCGTCGGGACGATGAAAAAGACCGTCCTGCTCACGTTCAAGGATGAGGCCGAGCACGCCCTGTGCATTCGCTTCGACGCCCAGCATTTGCGCCGCTGGCTGAAGGTCCTGCACGCGCAATACCACCGTTCCGGCTGGCCGACCGACATATGGCCGGACTGGATCGCCGACGGCGCCGAGACTCCGGCCCCCGTCCATTCGGGTCTGCTGCACTGAACGATCACAAACCCCGGGGCGGCCAAACACCGTCCGCCGCCTCGAAGGCGATGCTCCAGGGTGATTTCCCGTCCGTTCATTCAGACGATTCGGAATGCACCGGGTCGAAGCCGGCGGGGTCGGCTTCCGACCCAAGCACGGCAAACAAAGGGAAACCAGCTTTATTCCGGTTCGGTCAACCCGGTATAAAGTCTAGCCGGCGCTGCCGCCCCGATCGAAAGCCGCCGCTGACGGCTCTGCGGGTTTGCGCGCCGCCGATCCTCCGGAATGGCCTTTCGCTGCGCCTGGGCTGACCGCGCTGTCGAACAGCCAATCGTGGAAGATCCGGACCGGCCGCCGCGAAAGCGCCGATCGCCGGCAGGCGAACCAATAGCTGTACGGACTCTCGACGGTGACATCGAACAATTGCACCAGCCGCTCGTCGCGCGCGTCGAGGAGATGATTCTCGTGCATGAAGGCGACGCCAAGACCCTGCGCCGCCGCGTCGAGAATGAGTTGGCCCGAATCGAAAAGGTCGACCGCGCCAGGCTGAAGCTCGGGCATGCCGATCGCCTCGCGCCAGTAATCGAAGGTCTCGGGCATGTCGCGATGCAGATAGATGGTGACGTTGGAAAGCTGCGCAGGATCGGAAAGCGCACCGGGGCCTTCGGCCAGCGCGCGCGCGCCGATCGCCAGGATGCGGTTGGTGTCGATGCGTCGGGCATAGAGGCTCGAATCGACCTCGGGCACGAGGCAGATCGCCGCGTCGAGCCCTTCGTCGAGGCGCGCCAGCCCATGGGCTGCGGTATCGATGTCGATATGGAATTCGGGATGCTTGGCGCGCAGCTCGCCCAGCTTCGGCATCAACCGTTGCGACGCGAACAACGGGCTCACGCCCAGCCGGAGCCGCATGAGCGCGCTCTCGCCGGTCGCCCGTTCCATCGCCAGCGCCAGCGAATCGAGCGCCGGGGCGATCTCCGCCAAGAGCCGCTCGCCGTCCGGGTTGAGCACGACTCCCTGATGGCGGCGCTCGAACAAGGGCCGGCCGATGAAACGCTCGAGCGCCTGGATTCGGCGGGTGAGCGCCGGCGACGAGAGCGCCAGCGCCTCGGCCGCGGCCTTGACCGATCCCTGGCGAGCGACCTGCACGAAGGCTTCGATCGCAGTCAGCGGAGGCAGTCTACGCATGCCCTTCTCCCGTTCCAGGCGCCATTTTTGTGCAGCGCACTTATTCAATATAGTGCCGAAACGTTTAATTTCCAGCGGCCATAGTTGCAATATTTGCACTTTGCGTCCCTGCCTTCGCACTTGCACAAAATTTGTGCATCCGCGAAGAAGGACCTGCCTTTCAGGCATCCTCTCCTAAAACTTCAGGGCCGGCCCTTCGGGACCGGCCCTTTTTTTTCTGCTTTTGGATCGTTCCTCTGCTACCGGCTTGGCGCTTTTTGGCGTCCCGGAGTGGACGCTCCGATTTCAGCGCCTATCTGTCACCGGGGGCAAGGAGAGAATCCCATGGCCGACGAGGAAAGCTCGGAGAAGAAGCTGCAAGTCGCCAATATGCGGCCCGAGGATAGCGGGCGCGGCCTTGCCAGGCTTCCCGCGGCGATGATGGCGGCGCTGGGGCTGAAGGAAGGCGACGTCATCGAACTCACCGGAAAACGCGCGACGGCCGCGCGTGCGGTGCGCTCCTATCCCGAGGACGAGGCGCTCAACATCGTCCGGCTCGACGGCCTCCAGCGCGCCAATGCCGAGGTCGGCTCGGGCGACTTCGTTGCCATCCGCAAGGCGCAATCGAAACCCGCGCAGCGGGTCGTGTTCGCGCCGGCGCAGAAAAATCTGCGGCTCCAGGGCAGCGCCAATGCGCTCAAGCGAAGCTTCGACCTGCGTCCGCTCACCGCCGGGGACATCGTCGCGACCACCGGGCAGCAGCAGCTGCAGCGCAGCGATCTGCCGCCCGAATTGAGGCAGATGCTGCACGCGCCGGCTTATGCGCTGCAGGAAGTCCGCCTGACCGTCGTCTCGACCGTGCCGAAGGGCATTGTCCATATCGACGCCAACACCGAGCTCGAGCTGCGGCCCGAATATACCGAAGGCAAGGACGCGCGCCGTGCCGACGTCACCTATGACGATCTCGGCGGTCTCGGCACGACGATCGATCAGCTTCGCGAAATGATCGAGCTGCCGCTCCGCTATCCCGAGATTTTCGAACGGCTGGGCGTCGATCCGCCCCGAGGCGTGCTCCTCTATGGCCCGCCCGGCACCGGCAAGACCCGGCTCGCGCGCGCGGTCGCCAACGAAAGCGATGCCACCTTTTTCCACATCGCCGGACCCGAAATCATGGGCTCGGCCTATGGCGAAAGCGAGAAGCGTCTTCGCGACGTCTTCGAGCAGGCCGCCAGCTCCTCGCCTTCGATCATATTCATCGACGAGATCGATTCGATTGCGCCGAAGCGCGGCCAGGTCAGCGGCGAGGCCGAGAAGCGGCTGGTGGCGCAGCTGCTGACCCTGCTCGACGGGCTGGAGCCACGCGCCAACGTGATCGTGGTCGCGGCGACCAATCGGCCCGAAGCGCTCGACGAGGCGCTGCGGCGGCCCGGCCGGTTCGATCGCGAAATCGTCGTCGGCGTCCCCGACGAGAACGGCCGGCGCGAAATATTGGGTATCCACACGCGCGGCATGCCGCTCGCCCCGGATGTCGATATCGCGGAGCTCGCCCGCCAGACCTATGGCTTCGTCGGTGCCGACATCGCGGCCCTGGCGCGCGAGGCGGCGATCGAGGCGGTGCGGCGGATCATGCCCAAGATCAACCTCGAGGAAGGCACGATCCCGCATGAGGTGCTCGACAGCCTGTCGGTGACCCGTTCCGATTTCGAGCAGGCGTTGCGGCGCGTCCAGCCATCGGCGATGCGCGAGGTGATGGTGCAGGTGCCGAACGTCCGGTGGGAGGATATCGGCGGACTCGACGACGCGCGCGAGCGCCTGCGCGAAGGCGTCGAGCTGCCGCTGAAGGACCCGGACGCGTTCCGACGGCTCGGGATCAGGCCCGCCAAGGGTTTTCTGCTCTACGGGCCGCCGGGCACCGGCAAGACCTTGCTCGCCAAGGCGACCGCACGCGAGGCCCAGGCCAATTTCATCGCCACCAAATCCTCGGATCTGCTGTCCAAATGGTACGGCGAATCCGAGCAGCAGATCGCGCGCCTGTTCTCGCGTGCGCGCCAGGTGGCGCCGACGGTGATCTTTATCGACGAGCTCGACAGCCTCGTGCCGGCACGAGGCGGCGGCCTGGGCGAGCCGCAGGTGACCGAGCGTGTGGTCAACACCATCCTGGCCGAGCTGGACGGGCTCGAGGAACTGCAATCGGTGGTCGTGATCGGCGCGACCAACCGGCCGAACCTGATCGATCCGGCGCTGCTTCGTCCGGGCCGGTTCGACGAGCTCATCTACGTACCGGTGCCGGAGCAGGCCGGCCGGCGGCGGATTTTGGGGATCCATACCGCCGACATGCCGCTCGCGCCCGATGTCGATCTCGATGCGCTGGCCGCGCGCACCGACCGCTTCACCGGCGCCGACCTCGAGGACCTTGTCCGGCGCGCCGGCATGTTCGCGCTGCGGGAGTCGATGGAGGCGAAGCAAGTCACGATGGCCAATTTCGAGCGCGCGCTCCAAGAAACCCGCGCCTCGGTGACCGAGGAGATGGAGCGCGAATATGCCGAGATCGAAGGTACTTTGAAGCAAGAGGCATTCGGATCGGGTGGTATCGGGTTCGTCTACCCGGGCATGCTGACACCGCGCGGCCCGAAGGGCTGAGGTCCGGACCTTGGGTGCCGATCGGCGGCGCTCAACGGCCTGCCGCAGTCAGGGCACGGCTCAGGCCCCGGCGAACGGCGCGCCTCGGCACGGAGGGGTCGGGTCGGCGTCGGGGCGTCCACCCGCCCTTGCCATTCGCGCCTCGATTTGCCAACGCAGCGGATTGTCCACGATTTCAGGGTCGCCCATGCCGCTTTCCGCAGAACAAGCACAACGAGGGCGGTTTGTCAGAAGCAACGGCGGGGGTCCGCTCTGGTTCTTCCTTCGCGGGTTCATCAAGCATCCGGTGATGGTTGGATCGGTGATTCCGTCGTCGCGGATCCTGATCGAGCGGATGCTCGACCCGGTCGACTGGCGCAATTGCAAGCTGTTCGTCGAATATGGGCCGGGCGTCGGCACCTTCACGCAGCATATCCTGCACCGTCTCCCGGCCGACGCGACCTTGCTGACCATCGACACCAATCCCGAATTCACCGATTATCTCAACGGCAAGTTCACCGACAGCCGCCTTACGGCCGTCACCGGCTCGGCCGCCGACGTGCGCGAGATCATGTCCGATTGCGGCTTCGCCTCGGCCGATTACATCCTGTCGGGGCTGCCTTTCTCGACGCTGCCGGCGGGGCTCGGATCGGTGATTGCCGAGGAGACGGCGGCGGCGCTCCGCCCGGGCGGAGCGTTCCTGGTCTATCAATTCTCGCCCAAGGTCCGCGAATATATCGCGCCCCATTTCGATCGTCTCGACCGCGGCTTCGAATGGTTGAACATTCCTCCCGCGACCTTGTTCTGGGCCTGGAAGGACGGCGCGGACGCATAGATCCGGTCAGATCGCAGGCTGCAGACCGCTCGGCTCAGCCGGATCGCCTACGCCCGCGCCACGCCGAAGTTGAGACGCCGGGTCACGTTATAATCCATGGTTGCGACGATGAAGTAGCAAAGCGCCCATTTGAAGCGGTTGAACCAGCTCCGGCGCGCCTTGTGGAAAGCGCGGCTGACCTCCTCGCTCTGCGCGACCTCGCCGTCGACGAACCGGCGCAGCAATTCGGCGAGCCCGGCGTCGTCGATGCGCAGCATCATCTCGAGATTCAGATAGAGGCTGCGCAGGTCGAAATTGCCGGATCCGACATGGACCTTGTCGTCGACGATAATGAGCTTGGTATGCAGCTTTGTGGGCTGATATTCAAAGATCTTCACGCCGTGCCTCAGCAGGCGCCAATAGGTGTGCCGCGCCGCGCCGATGGTCGCGCCATTGTCTGATTTTGCGGCGGTGACGATGCGCGCGCGGCCGCGCCGCGCGATATCGCAGATGCGACCGAGCATGGCACGGTTGGGGGCAAAGTAAGCGGCGACGAGATCGAGGCGGCTGGCTTGGACCAGGTCCATGCGCAACGTGCGCGCCCAGGGGCTCAGCCGAGGCACCGGACCGCCGAACAGCCAGCGCAGCCGGCCTTCGTGCTGGCTGTGGAGTTCGAGCAAGCGGCGAAGCTCGCGCATCGAACTGTGCCTGCGGCGCGACCATGCGAAGATGTCGTCGAAATAGGCCGCGAGCGGCGCCGCGGCGGGGCCGTCGAGCTGGACGCCGAGATCGCGCCATGCCTTGTGGTCGGCCGTGCCGAAATAATCGTCGGCGACATTGAAGCCGCCGGTCAGCACTCGCGTCTCGTCGGCCAGCGCCAGCTTCTGATGGTTGCGCAGCAGATAGCGGCGTCCCCAGCGCGGCTCGAACCGGCAGAAAAGGCAGCCGGCCTCGATCAGCGGTTGGAAGAAGGCGCCGCGCACGAATTCGCTGCCGAAACCGTCGACGAGAAGCGCGACCTTGACGCCGCGGCGGCAGGCGGCGAGCATGGCATCTCGGACGCGCCGGCCGCTGTCGTCCTCCTTGAACATGTAATAGAGGATTCGCAGCGTGCGCTGTGCACCCTCGATCAAGGCGATCAAAGCATCCAGCCGTTCGGGCCCCTCCGGCAGGAAGGCGAGCCGATTTCCCTCCACCTCGAGCGAGAGCGCGGAATTCTCCGGATCTTCATCGGCCATGACAATCCATGTAACGCGCGCCGGCCCCGTGCAACCCCTCGAAAAGATTGACAGCGATGGCCTCTTGCTGATAGCCGCCCGGCTCCCCAAATCATCCTGGAACAGAGCGGAGCTGCTTGATGGCGCGCGTTACCGTTGAAGATTGCGTCGATAAAATCCCCAATCGCTTCGATCTCGTGCTGCTGTCCGCGCAGCGCGCGCGGCAGATTTCGGGCGGCGCCGAGCTGACCATCGACCGTGACCGCGACAAGAATCCGGTGGTCGCGCTGCGCGAGATCGCCGAGGAAACCGTGAAGCCGCGCCATCTCGAAGAGGCGCTGGTGGGCAGCCTGCAGCGCGTGCAGATCGACGACGACGACGCCCCGGACGAGGTCGGCTCGATCAGCGCGTCGGCCGAAGCGCTTCGCCTGACCGCCGCCGCGCCGCCACGCAACACCAACCTTGCCGGCGACTACGACTGACCTGATGCCTCGTCCGCGTGCGCGGACGCGTTCGTCCTGCTCAAACGGGTTGCTGTCGCCGGCTCAGTCCTGCAGCACTTCGGAACGATCCAGCCATTCGAGCTCGTCGATCGTCAGCGCCCGGCCGTCCGCCGCACGCACCGCGACCGCCGCGACCGGCCGGCGGCTTCGGCGGTCGACCAGCACAGGGTTGCTGGGCACGCCCGACACCCAGCGCTCGCCCCATTGCCGCAGCGCGATCAGCACCGGCAGCAGCTCACGGCCCTTCTGGGTCAGACGGTAGGCGACCTTGCGCCGGTCGCAATGATCGGGCTCGCGCTCCAAAATACCATGCTCGACCAATCGTGCGAGCCGGTTCGACAATATGTTGCGGGCGATACCGAGCGTCGCCTGGAATTCCTCGAAATGATGGAGGCCGTTGAACACGCCGCGCAGGATGAGGAACGACCAGCGCTCGCCGACGGCTTCGACCGCCGCGGGGATCGCGCAATTGGCCAGCATTGCCCTGGAATCCTGCGCTTCGATCTTCATCCGGCGCCGAACCTAACCGATTTTGCGACAATAGCACAGTCACGCATCGGATTGCGCCGACAGGCTCCTGCCGCCGTGCCGGCGCCGCGCCTTCGCCCCTCGTCGGCCTGATCCAGCGTTGCGATCGCGGCCTCGGGTCGACGCCCGCGCGTCTTTTTGCATTGCAAGGCGCCCGTGCTGCACCCCATGTTGACCGGGTGCTGCGTCAATATGAGCTCCTCGACAAGATCAAGGCCTATGATCCGGAGGCGGACGAGGCGATGATCAACCGCGCCTATGTGTTTTCGATGAAGGCGCACGGCAGCCAGAAGCGCGCCTCGGGAGATCCTTATTACAGCCATCCGATCGAGGTCGCGGGCATCTTGACCGACCTGCATCTCGACGACGAAACGATCGCCACCGCCATTCTCCATGACACGATCGAGGATACGGTGGCCACGCCCGAGGAGATCGAGCGTCTGTTCGGCAAGAACGTCGCGCGGCTGGTCGACGGCGTCACCAAATTGTCCAAGATCGAAGCGCAGACCGAGAATCAGCGTGCCGCCGAGAATTTGCGCAAGTTCCTGCTCGCCATGTCGGGCGACATACGCGTGCTGCTGGTCAAGCTCGCCGACCGGCTGCACAATATGCGGACGCTTCATTTCATCGGCTCGGAGGAGAAGCGGCGGCGCATCGCGCGCGAGACGATGGACATCTATGCCCCGCTCGCCGAGCGGATCGGCATGTACGAGTTCATGACCGAAATGCAGACGCTCGCCTTCCGCGAGCTCGAACCCGATGCCTATGCCTCGATTTCGCGGCGCCTCGAACAATTGCACAAGGGCGGCGGCGATCTGATCGAGCGGATCGGGCGCGGCCTCACCGCCCATCTCGAGGCGAGCGGCATCGAGGCCGAGGTGCTGGGCCGCGAGAAGCATCCTTATTCGATCTGGCGAAAGATGGCCGAGCGCCACGTCAGCTTCGAGCAATTGTCCGACGTCATGGCCTTTCGCGCGGTGGTGGGGAGCGTCGAGGATTGCTACCGCACGCTGGGGCTGATCCACGGCCGGTGGCCGATGGTGCCGGGCCGTTTCAAGGACTTCATCTCGACCCCCAAGCGCAACGGCTATCAGTCGCTGCACACCACGGTCATCCACGACGAGCAGATGCGGATCGAAATCCAGATCCGCACGCGCGAGATGCACGCCCAGGCCGAGCACGGGCTCGCTGCCCATTGGGCCTATAAGGAGGGCAAGGTCGCTGCCAAGACCCAGCATCCCTGGATCAGCGACCTGGTCGAAATATTGGAGCATGCCGGAAGCGCCGAGGAGCTGCTCGAACATACGCGCATGGCGATGTACCAGGACCGGATCTTCGCCTTCACCCCCAAGGGCGAGCTGATCCAGCTTCCGAAGGGCGCCACCCCGGTCGATTTCGCTTATGCCGTCCATACCGACCTGGGCGACCAGACCGTCGGTGCGAAGATCAACGGGCGCGTGATGCCGCTCCGCACCCCGTTGGAGAATGGCGATCAGGTCGAGATCCTGGTCTCCAAGGCGCAGCACCCCCAGCCGGGATGGCTGAGCTTCGTCGTGACCGGCAAGGCGCGCGCCAAGATCCGCCGCTTCGTTAAGTCGAAGCAGCGCGAGGAGACGGTCGCGCTGGGACGCAAGATTTTCGAGGAGATCGTCCAGCGCCTGCCGTCGCCGCCCGGCTGGGAAGCGATGGCCGAGGCGCTGAAGCGGCTCAACCTGCACGACGATGATGCGTTGATGGAGGCGATCGCGTTGAAGCGCGTCGACGACGTGCAGGTGATCGAGGCGCTGGTGCCCGGCTCGACGCTTCAAAAAGGGGTCAAGGCGCCGCCGCAGCAACGGGCGATCTCGATCAAGGGCCTCACGCCCGGTGTCGCCTTCGACCTGGCCGAATGCTGCCACCCGATCCCCGGCGACCGTATCGTCGGCCTGCGCCGCGAGGGCGCGGGCATCGAGGTGCATACGATCGGCTGCGACCGGCTTGCCGACGGAGTCGACGCCGATTGGGTCGATCTCGCCTGGGGAAACGAATCCGACGGCGGCACCGCGCGGCTGTGCATCGTCATCAAGAACGAGCCCGGATCCTTGGCGGTGGTTGCCGGTATCATGGGCGGTCACGGTGCCAATATTCTCAGCCTGGACCAGGTTGGCCGCGACGGCAGCTTCCATACGTTCCACATGGATTTGGAAGTGCATGACGTGCAGCATCTGATGCGGATTCTCGCCGCGCTACGCGCCGCCGACGTGGTTTCAAGCGCCGAGCGCCTGTAGCCGAGCTCTACCGGGCGGCGGGAAAGGACTCATTCGCCTTGCGTTTGGGGCCGCTTCTCGCGGGCGAGCTCGGCGATCGTCGCTTCGGTCAGGCGGACCCGCTCATGGGCACCCGGATGGTCGGTGGGGATCTTCCACCAGCCGCCATGCGCGGCATCCAGCCGCGGCCAGAAAGCGAGCGCGACCGACGGATCATAGCCCGCCGCCCAGGCAAGCCGCAGTCCCAGGCGGTCGGCTTCAACCTCCGTGGCGCGGACGCGCGAGGTCTTGCTTCCGATCGCGCTTGCCTTGCCGTTGGACGCGTCTTCGAGCCGTTCGGCATGGTGCAGGACGACATGGGCAAGCTCATGACCGATGACGACCGCCAACTCGTCGTCGTTCTGCACGAATTCGAGCATCCGCGTCGAAATCCGCACAATGCCGTCGCGTGAGCTTGCCCCGAGCGTGTTCGAGGTCACGAGCCTGATCCGCAAAGGGCAGCCGCTGACCGGGGCGAGGACGAGGTCGCGTTCGGCCCCGTCCCGCAGGACGTGCAGCTTCGTCGGGCCTTTCGCCAACGCCCTCTCGATCAGCGCATCCGACATTTGCGCCGGCATCTTGTCGCCGCGCTTGGGCGTGGCGGAATCCGGATTCGGGAGAGGCGCCCCGTCGACGGCAAGCAGGACATCGCCGGCGCGAAGGCCCGCGCGAGCCGCCGGGCTGTCGGCCACGGTCAGCAGCACGCCCGGGCCCCGATCAAGCGCGTAGCGGGCGATATAGTCTTGCCGCGCCGCCCCGCGATATTGGGCGAGATGGAAAAGGCCCATGCCGGTCTGCGGCAGCGGTTCCGGACAATAGGGACGGGCGCGCAGTGCAATCCGGTAGCCGACCGATGCGACCCTGAGGCTGTCCGCATTGAGCGTGCTCGGCGGAAAGGGCGGCCCGGCAGCAGGCGATGGTTGCGGCGGCTGCGCACAGACAAGCGCTGGCGCCAATAGCAGGAATACGCGTTTCTTCATCGATCGGGCAGCAGGATGTGCACGATCCGCTTCGAAAATGGTGCAAAAAAATGTGGCCGAAAGAGCGGCAACGCCTCCCTTTCAGGCCACATCCAAATTCATTGAGATCGGGTAGGTCCGACCCATTCGCCCTTACGGGCTGGTGGGCTTATCGTGCCCGTTGTCGAGAAGCGCCCAGATGCCCAAGCCCACAGCAACCGCGGCGAGGAGGATGATCACGATATTGCCGCTACCGGTGAGCTGCATTCCGTCCATCGTATCGCCGGCCGGCTGTACTGCGAGGCTGGTCGGAGCGGCGGATGCCGGCGCGGAGCCTGCCGCCACAGCAGGCGCCGCCATCAACGCGATCGACGCAGTGGCGGCAATAAGTCCCTTCAATACCACGTTACTTCTCCCTTCGTACTCAACTCGACTTCATCATGACCTGTATCGCGTGGCGCGCCATCGGTCCATATGAATTTCCGTATTCGCCCCCCGAGTAGCTTAGCGGGGTTTAAGAAAGCTGAACGGAAACGCAGTCAAGCCGCAAAAGTTCATCGGCGGGTTGCCCGAGGTATAAATCCGCCGAACTGTGGCTTTTTGGATTCATCGACACGGTCGCGCACTTGTCGGAAAATGGCCCCGGAACCGGACGGATTGAATCGCGATCATGAGCGTTAAGACGTTGCGCCGCATCGGCCTCGCCGTCCTGTGCGGCTTGCTTGCCACATTCTGTGTCCCGGCCGCCGCAGCCGTCGAGGTGGCATTCTATTCGAAGGAATTCGGAGCGACCTTTCCCCACGCCTTCATCACGGTGAAGGGCTCGGTCGATACGTCGGGCGAAAAGGTCGACGCGAGCTACGGCTTTACCGCCAAGTCGATCTCGCCGGGCCTGCTGATGCACGCGGTGCCTGGCGAAATCGTGCCATCGAGCGCAGCCTATATCGCGCACAGCAACCGTCATTTCGCGATGACGTTGAACGATGCGGAATATGCCGCCCTGCTGGCGACCGTCGACAAGTGGCGGACCCATGCGCAGCCTTCCTACGATCTCAATCGCCGCAACTGCGTCTTTTTCGTCGCGGATGTCGCGGCCACCCTGGGACTCAAGGCGGAGACGCCGAAGGCGCTGATGAAGAAGCCGCGCTCCTATCTGCAGTCCCTGGTTGCCGCCAACCGCACGCTGCTGGCCGGGCGCGGCGCGCGGATCGACGATTGATTCGTCGGATCGGCGGGGCTTGCGGGGCGCGTGCATCGCGCGTTAGGGGGCCGGGGAGCGCCAGCGATGAGAGACGATGAACCCGACCAGCAATGACCAGATTGTCGTGGTCGGCCTTGGCTATGTCGGGCTTCCGCTCGCGGTGGCGCTCGCGCGCAGCTTTGCCGTGACCGGCCTGGACGTCGATCCTTCGCGGATCGAGGAATTGCGCGCCGGCCACGACCGCACCCGCGAGATCGACGGTGCGACGCTGCAGGCGAGCAGGCTCAAGGTCACCGGCGACGCCGGCGAATGCAGCGGCGCCGACGTCTATATCGTCACGGTCCCGACCCCGGTCGACGGCGCCAAGCAGCCCGATCTGAGGCCGGTGATCGGCGCGACCGAAAGCGTGGCGCGGCTGCTCGATCCGGCGCGGAAGCCGGTGATCATCTATGAAAGTACCGTCTATCCGGGCGTGACCGACGATATCTGCGGACCGTTGATCGAGCGCGTGTCCGGGTTGAAGCGCGGCCGCGATTTCTTTCTCGGCTATTCGCCCGAACGCATCAATCCGGGCGATCGCGAGCATAGCGTCGATCGCATCATCAAGGTCGTCGCCGGCGAGAATGCCGAGATTACCGAACGCCTTGCGGCGCTGTACGGCCAGGCGACCAGCGGCGGCGTGTTCCGGGCGCGTTCGATCAAGACGGCCGAAGCGGCCAAAGTGATCGAGAATGCCCAGCGCGACATCAACATCGCCTTCATGAACGAGATCACGCAGATCTTCGCCAAGATGGACATTTCGATCTGGGACGTGCTCGAGGCGGCCGGGACGAAATGGAACTTCCTTCAATTCCAGCCTGGACTCGTCGGCGGCCACTGCATCGGCGTGGATCCTTATTATCTCAGCTTCCGCGCCCAGCAGCTCGGCCAGGAGCCCGACGTCATCCTTGCCGGGCGCTCGATCAACGACCGGATGGGAAGCTGGCTGGCCGATCAGCTGCACGCGCGGCGCGGCGCGGCGGGATCGGCGCTGGTGATGGGCCTCGCCTTCAAGGAAAATGTGCCTGATCTGCGCAACAGCAAGGTGATCGACGTGATCGGGCGCCTGGCCGAGCTCGGGCATGACGTCACCGTGCACGATCCGCTCGCCAGCCCGGCCGAGGCGAGGCATGAATATGGCATCGCGCTTACGCCCGATGCGCTGACGCGCGGCTATGATCTGGTGGTCGTCGCCGTCCCGCACGCCGCTTATCGCGACCTCGATGAATCCCGGATCCGCTCGCTCGTGAACGACGGCGGACTGCTTGCCGACTTCAAGAATCTGTACGCAGGACGGGCGTTTGCCGGTATCGATCGCTGGACGTTGTAGCGGCTCGCGCTTCGGAAAGGCCTAGCCTCGTTCCGGTTCAGGTTGAACCGGAACGAGGCTAGGAAGTTCTTTGATTGCCGTTATTTCCGAGCCGCCAGAATGAGCAGGTGCCGATTGCCCCCGGCAATCGGCAGCCGTGCCGGGGGCACGGCGGCCAGCTCATTCCATCTGGCTCGAAATCACGCTAGCGAACGTCCGGACTACACGCCATGGTATCCGCGATACCATTCGATGAAGCGCGGTATGCCCTCCTCGATCGTCGTCGCGGGCACGAAGCCGAGATCGCGCTGGATCGCGCTGATGTCGGCATAGGTGTCGCGGACGTCGCCGGGCTGCATCGGCAGCAGCCGTCGCTGCGCCTTGCGGCCGCACGCCTGCTCGATGATCTCGATCATGCGGCTCAATTCTTCCGACCGGCTGTTGCCGATATTGTAGAGCCGGTGCGGGCCGACGCTTCCGCCCGCCTTCTCGCTGCCGTCGTCGGGCGGCGGATTGTCGAGCGAGGCGACCACGCCGCTGACGATGTCGTCGATGTAGGTGAAGTCGCGCCGCATATTGCCTTCGCCGAACACGTCGATCGGCTCGCCGGCGAAGATCGCCTTGGCGAACAGCCACATCGCCATGTCGGGCCGGCCCCAGGGTCCGTAGACGGTGAAGAAGCGAAGGCCGGTCTGCGGAAGCCGGTAGAGATGCGCATAGGTTTCGCTCATCAGCTCGTCGGCCTTCTTGGTCGCCGCATAGAGCGAGAGCGGATGATCGACCCGATCCTCGACGCGGAACGGCAAGGTCTCGTTGCCGCCGTAGACCGACGAGGAGGAGGCGTAGACCAGGTGCGACGAACCGCGCGCGCGGGCGATCTCGAGCAGATTGACGTGGCCGACCAGGTTGGAATGGACATAGGCGCGGGGATTCTCGATCGAATAGCGCACGCCGGCCTGGGCGCCGAGATGGGCGATGCGGTCGAATTCCGAACGTTCGAGCGCTTCGCCCAGTGCGCCTGCGTCGGCGAAGTCGAGTTCGAGGAACTGGAAGGCATTGCCGTGATGTTCGCGCAGCCTGGCGATCCGGTCGCGCTTCAGCCGCGGATCGTAATAAGAGTTGAGATTGTCGATGCCGATGACGACGTCGCCGCGCTCCATCAGTCTTTTGGCGAGGTGGAAGCCGATGAAGCCCGCCGCGCCGGTAACAAGGATGATCATGGATGTTTCGCACGCTGCCAGAAAGAGGCGTGCCTTGCCCGACCGCAGGACCCAGATCAACCGCCCATCGGCGGCGGCGCACCGCCAAACCGGATCGGACGCGCTTTTGTTGGACTTCGCGCCGGGTCTCTTCGTAGAGTGCCGTTCTCACTCCATTCGGAAACCCATGGCCCCGCCCATATCCCTGCATGTCGGAAAGCTCGGCGCCGCGCGAACATCGGTGTGGAACCGCCGCCGCTTCCAGCTCTCGGTCGGCCTGCTGCTCGCCGTTCTTGCGCCCTGGGCGGTGCGGGTCGAGGTCGCCGCGCGCAACAGCGACCTTATCGGCCTCCAGGCGTCGGTGTTGGGAACGATGGTGGCGCTGATCGCCGGCTATTACGGCTTCCGGCGCCTCTCGCTGCTGCCGGGCGTGCGCGCTTCCTATCACATCCTGCCGACGTTCGCGATTTCCTACGGCGCCGTGCTCACCATCTTCTTCTTCACCAGGTTCGACTATAGCCGGCTGCAATTCCTGGCGAGCTTCCTGCTCTGCGTCGGCTGGTATTATGCGGTCTATTTCAACCTTCAGCGCCAGCAAAGACTTCGGATCGGCGTGGTCCCCTTCGGCGCGGTCGATGCGCTCCGCGACATCGAGGGGGTGAGTTGGGTCCCGCTCGGCCACCCCGGAGCCGATTCGAGCGACCTCGACGCGATCGTCGCCGATCTGCGCGCCGACATCGAGGATGAGTGGGAGCGATTCCTGGCCGATCGCGCGCTTGCCGGCACCTTGATCATGCACGTCAAGCAGATGCAGGAATCGCTGACCGGCCGCGTCGCGATCGAGCATCTTTCCGAGAATAATCTCGGATCGCTGATCCCGGGCATCGTCTACGCCAAGGTCAAGCGGCTGGCCGACACGATCGCCGCGCTCGCGATCCTGCCTGCGCTCGCCCCCTTCCTGCTGCTGATCGGGGTTGCGATCCGGCTCGATACACCCGGCCCGATGCTGTTCCGGCAAGAGCGGATGGGGTTCCGGGGCCGCACGTTCACCATGTACAAATTCCGATCGATGACGCACCGGCCCGCGGAGATCGACGACCCCCGCGGCGACGCCGTCACCCGCGACAAGGACCATAGGGTGACGCGCATCGGCAAGTTCCTGCGCCGCTACCGGATCGACGAGCTGCCGCAGCTCGTCAACATCCTGAAGGGCGAGATGAGCTGGATCGGGCCCCGGCCCGAGGCGGTGGCCTTGTCCTTATGGTATGAGAAGGAGCTTCCCTTCTACCGCTATCGCCACATCGTCAGGCCCGGGATCACCGGCTGGGCCCAGGTGACCCAAGGCCATGTCGCCGACGTCGACGAGGTGCTGTGGAAGCTGCAATACGACTTCTATTACATCAAGAATTTCTCATTCTGGGTGGACGTGCTGATCGTCGCGCGAACGATCCGCACCGTCCTCACCGGCTTCGGGGCGCGGTGAGGCTGCACGGTCCGGCTGCGGCACCGCGAAAATCGTCACGCGTGGATTGCGATAGACGGGTCGGTAGCCGGCTGCGGCGAAACAGTCCCGTCGCCACTCGGCCCAGAGGAAACGCGGACGCTCATAGGCATGCAGCCGTTCGAAAATCTCGGGACAGGTTTTCGCCCGCTTGAGCGCACTATCCCTGTCGTAAAAGGACCGATACGCACCCGGAATCCACTCGCGCCCCTGCAGCGTGTTGAGGCTGCGCGCCGCGGCAAGCGCCGGAAACCATTCGGCGCTGCTGTCGTAATACCATCGGAACGGGGTCAGGACGATGAAGCGGTCGCCGCGATGGTGCGCGGCCACCCAGGCCATCGCTTCCCGGGTCTCCGGCGCCATCACCCTGAGGCGCGTGCCGCGGGCGAGGAAATTGGCGTCGAGTCCGCGGCCCGCGAGCAGCAGCGCGATCGCCGCGACGCACACGGCCGCCAGCGGCCGGTTGCGCAAGAGCGCGCTCGACCCGGCGTAGATCGCGGTCACCGCCTGCGCGGCGAACACCGCGAAAGCCAAGGTCAGCGGCGTCGCGCCGTGGCGAGGCGTCACGACGATGCAGATGAGAACGAACAGCGGCCAGAAACATTGCTTGCGAAAGCAAAGGACGACCAGCCCGATCGGGATCAGCGGGTTGGCGACCCAGTCCGATTGGATCGCGTAGAGATGGGCCAAGGTATAAGAGATGCCCCACGCGCTGCTGCCGCCCGCGGCGAAAAGCGGCGTCAGCCCATGGACCGAATAGATCCAAAGCAGCCACGGCATGATCAGCAGCAAGGCGGCCCCGCCGGCGATCAGATTGCCGCGCACGAAATCCTTGAGGCTCGGGCTGCCGAGCGCCCGGCTCAATAGGACGCAGGAGGCGGCATCGAGCCCCCATTCGAGGTGGGACAGAATCGCCCCGGCGACCGCCGCGCCGGCCAACGCCAGCCGCCGTGCCGACAGGGTCTCTCGGCCGCGGTCCGGGATCCCGACGGCGAGGAGGGTCGCCATCAGGAACAACGAGCCGAGGCCGCGGCTGAGGCCGCCGCCCATCACCAGCCATTCGAAGGTGCGCGGCGTCGTGCACAGGAAGAACAAGGCGATCGCGACGAACAGCAGCGGCCGGCCGCTTCGGCGCAGCACCAGCGCGAACAGCAGCACATAGGCCATGTTCATCAGGATCGGCAGGACATGGACGATCGCCAGCGCATCGACGCCGAGCCGGGTCAGCAGCGCCGCCAGCCAGAAGGAGAGGGGCGGATAGGCGAAGGGAATCGCAATGCCGTTGAAGCGGACGTAGTCGGGCAGACCGGGGAAAGCCCCGGCCACGGCCTTGACGAACGCGTAGAACAGCCCGCCGTCGTTGATCGGGAAATCGGTGGCGACGAGGAGGAAGACGCGCTGCGCCAGCGCGCCGGCAGTGACCATCGCCAGCAGGATGATCGCCATCCGCCGCTCCGTGCCGTCGTCGGCGGTCCGCACTGCGCCGGTCCCGGTCACGCGATCGATCGGACCGGCCTCGCAGATGACAGGTCGCGGACCGGCGGAGCGAAATCCTGCGCGATTCTGGCGGCCACCCTGCGTCCTTCGCGGATCGCATAGTTGGTGCCGCGGTCTTCGGGATAGATTTGCGCCATCGACGTGACCAGCACGTTGGCGAGCGGAGTCCTCTCCGGCGGAATCAGCTTCGAATAATCGGGCTCGGCGATCTGCTGTGAGAAGCGCGCGCGCCAGACGTGATGCCCGGTCACCCATTCGGGTCTGAAGTCGGGGAACATGCGCTGGAGGTGCGGGATGGCGAAAGCGAGCACCGCGTCATCGTCCATCCGGTAGAGCGGGTCGCTTTCGGGCAGATATTTGGACAGGAAGACGATGTGGCGCCCGCCATAGCTTTCGGGCGGCTCGAAATTGGTGTGCTCGATGACGCCGACGAAGGGAAAGCTCGGATCGTTGACGTTCAGCCAATAGGTTTCGGAAAGGCTGCGATCGAGCTCCAGCACCAGGCAGATGTTGGCGAGATAGTCGATCCGCCGCAGGCCGGCGATATAGTCGGCGCCGGCATGCCCCTCCATCAGATCGGCGATCTGCGGCAGCGCCTGGGTCAGGAGGATCGCGCGCGCCGGCTGCCGATCCCCCTCGATTCGCACCGCGTGGGCAACGTCGCCCTGCGCTTCGATCGCGGTCACCGGCGCATTGAGGCGGATTTCGACCCCCATCGCCTCGAGCCGGCGCTTCAGCGCCTCGGCGAGCTCGGAAAAGCCGCCGCGATAATAAGCGAGAACTTCGCGTCCGTCCGAGGCGCGGCTGCCGCCGCGCAGCGCCAGCTTCTTCCAGAACCACACCGCGCCGACCTTGTCGGCATAGGGGCCGAACTTGCCCACCAGCAAAGGCTCCCAGACCACCCGGAACACCTCCGGGCCGGCGAGTTTGATGAGCCATTCGCGCGCCGTCATATGCTCGATCGCCTTCCAGTCGCGGATCCGCCGCGCCCGCAGCGCGAGCAGGCCGAGCCGGATTCGGTTGACGAAGCTCAGCGCGCTGAACCGCAGCAGATCGAGCGGCGTCGAGAGGCGGAAAATCGTGTTGGCATAATACATGCCGGTGCGGGTCGGCCGGAACACGACTTGGTCCTCGCAGCCGATGTCCTTGATCAGCGCCATCACATGGACGTCGTTGGTGAACCAATGATGATAGAAGCGCTCGAGCGTGAAGTCGCCGACCTTGAAGCCGCTCGCGAGGCCGCCGACGGCCGGCTCCCTTTCGAGCACGATCACCTTTTCGCCGCGGCTCGCCAGCTCATAGGCCGCGGAAAGCCCGGTGAATCCGGCGCCGACGATGACGATCGGATCGGAGCTGGTCTGCACTATCACTGCCTCTCTGTCTTGGGTCCCGCGCTGTCAGCGTTGCGAAGCCCCATTCCCGAAAATGCCAGCGCAAGGAAGCCGCAAGCGGTGGTCGAGAGCCAGAGCAAAGCATGGACCAGCACCGCATAGGCGGTCGCCGCGACCGCCCCAGTGCCGAAGGCGGCGACGACGCGCGCCACGAAATAGTGGAAGGTGCCGACATAGCCCGGCGAGCTTGGGATCATGGTCGCCAGCGTGCCGACGCTGAGTGCCAGCAATGCGATCTGCAGCTGGCCGCCGGTGCCGAGCGCATGGCCGATCGACCAATAGACGCCGCCCTCGGCGAGCCAGGCGAGCAGACTCAGCAGGATGATGCGGAGCAGAAACAGCGGCCGCGAAAGCGTCGCGACCGCCTCCGACAGGCGCAATAGCGCTTCGCCGGCGCCCCGAAGCCGGGGCCATCGCGCTTCGGCCCAGCGCACGGCGAGCCGGATCGGCCGCGGCACAAGGACGAACAGCAGCACCGCGACGACGGCGCCACCGGCGACCAGGCGCAAGCCCGCGAGCAGTGCTTCGTCGAGCGCGCGCACCTGCCAGAAGGAGATGGTGGCGAACAACAGGCTGCTGAGCACCAGCAGGTCCATCAGCCGCTCGAGCGCCAGCGTGCCGATCTGGCCGGAGGGCGGAACACCCGTGAAACGCTGAAAGGCGAGCACGCGGATGACGTCGCCGGCGCGCAGCGGCAGCACGTTGTTGAAGGCCACGCCGCCGAGAAAGGGAACCGCCGCCTGGCCGAGCCCGATCGTTGCGCCGAGGCTGCGCAGCATCGTCAGCCAGCGATAGATTTTGAGCGTATAAGCAAGCGCGACGAAGCCGAGCGCCGCCGCGATCCAGAGCAATCCTGCCCCGGCGAGCGCGTCGGCGACCTGCCGCAGCGGCACCCTCGCGAACGTTGCATAGAGGAAGATTGCGCTGATCAGCAGCCCGAGCGCCAGCTTCACGCCGCGGCGCGTGAGCAGGGAGAAGGGCGCCATTCCGACCGCCTAGCGGAGGGTGGTTGCCGGCGCCTTGCGGCTGCGCCGCTGGCGGGCGGGTGGCACCGCATTCTTGGTTTCCTCGTCGAAGCCGAGCTCTTCCATCACCAGGAACAAAGGCCGGTCCTTCGCCTCGCTGTAGATCCGGCCGATATATTCGCCCATCACGCCGAGGAAGATGAACTGCAGCCCGCCGATCAGCAGCAAGGTGATGAAGATCAGCGTCCAGCCGGGCACCCAATTTTCGGTGAGCAGGCGAAGCGCGATCGCGTAGAGAATACCGAGCACCGAGAGCGCCGAAAAGGCCAGCCCGACGCTGGTGACGATCTTCAGCGGAATGGCCGAGAAGGACACGATGCCGTCGAGCGCCAGGCCGATCATCTTGCGCAGCGGATATTTGGACGTGCCGGCGAAGCGCTCGGCGCGGCTGTAAGGCACGGCGATCTGCCGGAAGCCGACCCAGGCGGTCATCGCGCGCAGCATCCGATGCTTCTCGCGCATCCGCGACAAGGCCGTGACGACCGAGCGGTCCATCAGCCGGAAATCGCCGGTGTCGAGCGGAATCGGGACTTCGGAGAGCCGGTTGATCAGCCGGTAGAAAGCGTGCGCCGTCCACAATTTGAAGCGGCTCTCGCCCGACCGGTCGGCGCGCTGGCCGTAGACGACATGATAGCCTTCGCGCCATTTGGCGACCATGTCGGCAATCACTTCGGGGGGGTCCTGCAGATCGGCGTCGATCAGCACCACGGCGTCGCCGGCGGCGTAATCGAGGCCCGCGCTGACCGCGATCTGATGACCGAAATTGCGCGACAGGCGCAGCACGCGCGCCCGTGGGCTGGTCTTCTGGATCTTGTGAAGCAGCTCGGCCGTCCGGTCGCGGCTGCCGTCGTCGACATAGATGATCTCGTAGGACGAGGTGATTGCGGTGAGCGCCGCGCAGAGACGCGCATGGGTGTGCTCGATTACCTCTTCCTCATTGAAGCAGGGAACGATGACGGAGAGGGTAGGCGAAGGCGGCTTCATCGTGCGATCCTGGCGCTGCTGTCCATCAGCTTCGCCGCGCTTCTATCGCATTGCCGGCGGTTGCGACATTGGGGCTGTATCGATTTCGTCGCCGCATCCGGCCTTCTTGAGCTTCAAGAGCCGCAAATAGCTTGGTGCGAGTTCCATCGCATCGCCATAGGGCCTCAGTCCGCTGAGCTCCGCGCTGTGACGGCCGACTATGGCCACCTTATATTGATGACAGAGGGCTTCCGCCTGGGCGGCGCTCAGGTTGCTTGCCAGCAGGCGCAGCGGACGTTGCCGAAGGAAGGGATCGTTGCGCACGAGATCCTGAGCATACCACCTTCCGTCGCTCTCGATAACGATGAGGTCAGCATTTACGCGCGAGAGCATCGCATCTGCCTCTGCATACGGCCGCTCGAAGGCATATGCCTGATATGCGTGAAGCGGGAACAGGATGAAAAGCGAAGCGATTAGCGAAAGACCGGCTGTGACGCGGAGATGACTGGGCTGGCCTTTATCCGCCGCGCTTATCGCCCGCCAACCGAATGCTCCGAGTAATGCGAGGCTCCCAAGGTACCCGTGTAAATAGCGATAGCCCCATCCGTGGCCCTGAAAGGGCAGAACGATAATCAGGATGACCATCGTTAGCAGGATACCCGCAAGAAGGATCCAAGCCACCAACGGTTGATGGCGAAACGTCAGGCATGCGGCTGTGACCAACACCCACGTCAATGGATTTTGCCAGACAATTAGGCGAATGAGATTGTCAAAGACAATCGGTATCGACGCCGGTTGCATAGCAGTGCTCGCTAATTCAGCGGCGTGCGAGATGAATGCGGGGCTGTGCGTTCCCTCGCTGCCAACTTCTGGTAGCGCCATGCTCGCGCCGATTGGCCAGTAAAGGATCCAGAATAGGCTGAAGGCAGCGATGGTCAGGAAATACAGAACGGCCTGCGGCTTTTTTCCTTCCAACCAGAGCCACAGGAGGAACGGAGCAACGAAGATCGGATGAAACACCATCTGGTGAAGACCGCACGCGAGGAACGACACGGCGACCGCGAGTGGCCGGCTCCACGGACGGTCGTGTAGTGCCAACCAGAGCCAGGCGAGATTGAGTGCTAGATGCGCGGTCATCGCATAAGGTGTCATCGCAATAATGAGGAACTGGCTGGAAGTGACGAAGAGCAACGTGGCGACCGCCGCGAATTCGGCGTCGCCCGGTTCCAGCTTGCGCGCGACCAGCCATATGAGGATGACCGAACAGCCGGCGAGCAATGGCGAAGCCAAGGCAGCATCGACCATATCGAATAACGCCCGAATGGCGGCGTTGCCCGGAAGGTAGGATGAAGACCAGGCGAGATGGCCTGGGGCTTTCATCAGGAAGATCGGTTGCAAGGCATCCAAATAATCGCTCCATCGTGCCGCGACTGGCGCGAATAGATAGCCATGGCCGATTATCTTGGCATCAAAACCAGCCATGAATTCGTCCATCGACAGGCCGTAATTGCCGAAAAGCCAATATGTACCTGCGTAGCAGAACGCTGTAGTGAGGGCGGCAAGTGCCCAGATTTGGCGCCCGTTGATCTCGGGCAACCTGGTTCTGTCCGGCGTCCGGGTTCTCATGAGGAAAATCGCCGCAAATATGGCTAGCACCAGCCCAGCCGCGGAGAGGTCCTGATAGTAAGCAAAATAATTTGAAATCAGGGAATCGGAAAAGATCGGTCTCGATCGACGCATGAAATACATCAAGGCCACGATGCCGGTGAGCACGACGAGGAGACGGAAAACGGAGGATAGCGCTTCGATCAGAAGATCCGGTGAGCTTCGTACTTCTGAGCTTGACCGCCTGGACGTAGCGTTCAATTGATCTCTCCAGGACGCCCATAATTTCGCGCTAGAACGCAATTTCTCTCCAAAGACATCAGCTGATCAGCGCTTGCAGTTCAGGCGGCGCGCGCGCGCGCGACCGTCTCCGAGGCCTCGGCGACGGGAAGTGTCGGCGCACTCGGCGCCTCCTGGAAGAATGCAGCCTCGTTGCCGCCAATGATCGCCAGCAGGAAACCGCCAAGAATATTCTGTGTGCCCAGCACCACAAGAGCCGTTCCGGCAACAACCGGGAAGATATTGGCAAGCTGGTCGAACCCAGTTGCCGACCAATAGACCGCTACCGCGGCCAGCAATGCAAGGCCGATCAGCAAAGCGGCAACGCCGGTTGCGAGCATCGTCTCGAGCGTTACGACGCGGCCGAGTCTCCGAGTCAGGCTACTCGCCATACGATAGCCCTGGCGTACGCCATAGAGATGGCTGGCAGAGGCCAGCAATGCAGCAATATGGCCGACCCCGAGCAATGCTCCAGCGAAAATCGTCCAGCTCGTGCCGAAGTTGTCAATTGGACTAAGGCCGGAGAAACGCAGGCCCGCCATCACCAAGATGAGAAGCCCGATGACGATCGCTACTCCGGCGGGGATCGCGAACACCCATGTTGGGCTGAGCATCAGCAGATAACGCAAGTGTCGCCAACCATCGCGCCATGGTCGCAGATGCGGTGGCCGGTCGCGAAGATCAGGGTAGAGGGTAGCCGGTGTTTCGTCGATCCGTACTTTCAGCAGAGCGGCCTTGATGACCATTTCGCTGGCGAATTCCATGCCCGAGCCCGACAGGCGAAGGCGTTCGAAGCAGTCCTTGGTCAGCGCACGAATGCCGCAATGCGCATCGGAGGCATGAGTCCGGAACAGAAGCCGCAATATTCCCGACAGCACGGGATTGCCGATGTAGCGGTTTTTCCAGGGCATCGCACCCGGCCTGATGCCTCCCTTGAAGCGCGAACCCATACATAGGTCGGCGCCGTCGAGCAGACGGCCGATCATGGGCACTGCATCGAGCAGATCATAAGATCCGTCCGCGTCGGCCATGATTAGGAAGCGGCCGCGAGCCGCGCCGAAGCCGCCGATCAACGCGGCACCATAGCCGCGCCGGGACACCGGCACCACGCGCGCTCCGGCGCGCACCGCTATATCCTGGCTGCCATCGGTGCTGCCGTTGTCGGCGATCACGATCTCGCCGCTGAGGCCATATTGCTTCTGAATCTCAGCCAAGGCGGCTTTGGAATTGTCGATGCAATGGGCCAGGCACAAAGCTTCGTTCAGGCACGGAATGACGATGCTGACCTCAACCATCTCTTACTCTTTTCCTGGCAGGAGCAGGCGTTGGGTTCCGCTCCATAGAAATTCGACCGCCCGATTTCGCTAGCGACAGGCGAAATTAAATGACTAGTGGTTAACGGTCAAATAACTCGGCTGCAGCGTGAATCGGGCTCGCCGAGGAGGGTGAATGAAACGGCCGTGCGCCGCTATTAACCATCTCGACAAGCATGCGTCACTATGAGGCCGAAACGGAAACGGCTGGCCAACACGCGTGGGCTGGTCGAACTGGGCTCGAATCGAGGGAGTGACATCAGACCATGCTGAACATCGTCACGATTCTGAAGACCGGGACGGGAGGTCGGCGTCTATGACAGGGAGGTCAAAGCGCGCTCGTCCGAGCAAGGCTCCATGGCTTACTGTGATTATGCCGGTCTATCGCGGCGAACGATGGATCGAGGCCTCGTTGGAGTCGCTCGCCCACGAAGTCGACGAAGGGGTCGAGTTGCTTGTCATCGACAGTAGTCCGGATCGCCGCACCGCCGATATCGTCCGCCGTTTCTCAGACCGGCTGCGCCTTCGAATCGAGGAACATAGCGCCCTGCCTTCCTGGCAGTCGAAGACCAATCACGCCGCGCGGATCGCGGCGGCCGACCATCTGTGCTGGCTGCATCACGATGACTTGTGGCTGCCTGGGCGTGGTGCAGCGATCCGACGCTGGATCAATGAAGCGCCGGGCGCTGCGCTGCATCTTGCGACAAGCGCGATCATCGATGAGCACGGTCGGCAGATCGGTATCTGGCGATGCCCTTTCCGCGGGGACGGCGAAATTCCCAGCGGGGTCCTGGTCGAGCGATTGCTCGTACAGAATTTCGTCTCCGCACCCGCACCGGTTTACCGGAAGGATGCTTGGCTACGGGCGGGAGGGCTGGACGAGCAGCTCTGGTATACCGGTGATTGGGATATCTGGCTGAAGCTCGCCGAACATGGATCCGTCTGGCATCATCAGGAAATGACAACGGCCTTTCGCGTCCACGGCTCATCGCTGACTGTTACTGGCAGCCGAAATGCCGAGGATTTCGAGCATCAGATGCGTACCGTTCTCGAACGGCACCTCCCACGGCTTTCTCCAGTCGCTATGCGCCGGGTCAACCGCATCGCCCTCGCGTCCGTGGAAATGAATCTCGCGCTCGCCGCGGCTTCGACAGGCCGCTGGCGGGGGCTGTTGCTGGCAGTCCTGCGGGTACTCGTGCTAGGACCCGCCGGCATCCACAGCTACGTACGTGACTCTCGAATTGTTGATCGGCTAGTGCCACGTCTTCGTGCCAGACTGAGTGGATCGATGTAAGCTATGCCGATCGGGCCGTTCATCCGTCGGCTGTTCGGACCGTACGAGACGACGGTCACGGACGCTTGGCGTTCGATTTTTATCGATATCGACGCCTATGTCGATGGAGTACGCAATTGGGTTCCATCCGCGGAAAGAATCCTCGAGGTTGGTTGCGGCGAGGGCGCCGTTACGGAACGGCTTGTGCGTGTCTATCCTGACGCGGAGATCATAGGAATCGACGTCGCATCGAATGTCGGCCGCCTCTACGCCGGACCGCCCGGTAGGGCGCGATTTCTGAAAACCACCATTGAGGAATTTGCCGTCACTTCGCCTGGCACGTTCGATCTGGTGGTCCTAGCTGACGTCCTCCATCATGTCCCGCAGGATCTACGCGGCTCTATACTCGACACCATCAAAGGTCTTCTCGTCCCCGGCGGGAGTCTTGCCTTCAAGGAATGGGAACGTAGATTTTCCCCGATTCATTGGTTCGGCTACTTTTCCGATCGATGGATTACCGGTGATCGGATTAGCTACATGAATCGTGAGGAAATACTTGAACGACTTATCCATAGTTTCGGCAAATCAGCGATACGAGACGAGGATTGGATTGCTCCCTGGCGCAACAACATTTCGATACTGGTGCGTCCATGATTCAACGTCTTTTCTGTTGGCGCCCAACGCGCTATGTCATCGTGGGAGGTGTCTGCGCGATCGTTCACAATTCTATCATGATCCTAGGTGACATCGTGGGCATCCATTATTTGCTGATGAACTTCGTATCCTTCTCTGTGGTAACACCGGCGGGATATCTTCTGCATAGCGGGTTTACCTTTGGTACGCAGCATTCGTGGCCGGGCTTTATGCGCTTCGCATCTGGCGTTGCGGTCGGTTTCCCGATTTCACTTCTGACGATGGCGCTCCTCTGCACCGGTTTTGAAGTTCCGGTGGTTATCGCTGCGCCGGTCGCTACGATTGTGCTCTTTTTGTGGAATTACGCCTCCGCACATTGGGCAATCCTCGGGCGTTTCCGCTTTCGAGCCTAGATTTTTCACGTCTCCAATGCCGTTGATTGATCGCCCCACCAGTTGAATGTCTCAGTGAGCGCAGCATCAAGCGAGTAGGCCGGCTTCCAGCCGGTCGATCGTATACGTTGCGACGCGGAGACAAGATAAAGAGGGTCGCCCGGCCGATCGCGACGGCGTCCCAGTCCCGTCTGGTCTGCACCGGCGATGCGAGCCAATCGCTCTGCTACGTCGGAGAGTTTCGTTGGTTCGCCCGAGCCGATATTGACCACGCCAACCACACCGTTCGCTGCCGCCAGCATCAGCAATGCGTTGCCTGCATCTTTTGCATAGAGCAGATCGCGAGATTGAATGCCGCTGCTGAGTTCTGGCACCGAGCCGGCGAGGTGACTGCGGCAAATGAACGGGATGAAGCGCGCCGGATTCTCGCCGGGGCCAAATACACTGAAGATTCGCGCTTCGACCGCTTCGAAACGGTTGCGGGCTGCCGCTTTGACCGCCGTGAAAGCCGCCAGCTTTGCCTTGCCGTAGATGGTCGCGGGCTGTGAAGGAGTCTCATTCTCGATGCAGAGGGTTTCGTTCCAAAGATATTCGGCGCAACTCCCGAGCTGAACGAAGCGCATGCCGCCAGACGTCGCAAAGGTCTCCGCCATCCGAGCTGTCGAGGCGACCCAGTCGAGATTTGTTCTATCGTTCCAATAGGTGGGCTGGGTCGTTTCCCAGGCGCAGTGGATGATATGCGACGGACCTGTTTTCTGGATTAGCGCGGCTGCCTCATCGGCGATGGCGAGGTTGGCAGCGATGAAGGCCACGGATCGAGGCAATGCAGACGGTCGTTGTCTTGCGCTCGCAATCAGCTCGATCGCCGGTTCCATGGCAGCGCAAGCCACCACATGCCGGCCGATCAGTCCGCTTGCGCCGGTGACGAGCAATCTCACCGCTTGCCTTCAATTAGCGGATAGGATCGATCACGCGCGGAAATGATCTGTGGCTCTGCCGGCCATTGGACGCCGATCGTCGGATCGTCCCAGCGCACTCCGGTTGCCGCGCCTGGCACAAATTCGGCACCCATGAGATAATGGACTTCGCTGTCGGGCTCGAGCGTCAGGAATCCGTGCGCGATCCCTTCCGGGAGGAACACGGCAGCGTTCGCGTCTGGCGCCAATTCGAACGCCTGCCATTGCCGATAGGTTGGCGATGTCTCGCGCATATCGATTGCGACGTCCCAGATACGGCCGCGCGTGCACGATATGATCTTGGGTTCGCCGTAAGGTGAGCGCTGCAGATGCATGCCCCGGAGGGTCGAGCGGGCGGTGCTGCGCGACAGATTTGCCTGGACGACGCCAAACGGAAAGCCAGCTTCGCGGAATGTCCTCTCGCAAAACGTCCGGGCGAAGCTGCCGCGCTCGTCATGCTGCGGTTCAAGCCGGATCAGTGCAACACCCCCGATGAGGCTTGGTTCAAACCGCACCGCGATGGACCCGGATTTTCGGAATTGCCGTCACGAAATCCCCTCCCCAGCCTCCAACTTCTGGCAATGTTGAGATAATCTCCTGCTGGAGGTTCCAGGGCAGGATCAGCACGTGATCGGGCCGGGCCGCGATCAAGGCATCGAGTGGGCGAACGGGAATGTGGCTGCCCGGCAGCACCGTACCTTGCTTGGCCGGATTGCGATCAACCACGAATGGAATATCGTCGGGCGTCACGCCGCAATAGTTGAGCAAGGTATTGCCTTTCGCCGCTGCGCCGTAGGCGATGACGGTCTTCGCTTCCGAACGAGCACGTCTTAGAAATTCCAGCACGTCTTGGCGCACCGCGCGGACACGATCTTCGAATCCCTCGTATCCGCGAGGGCTATCGAGCCCCGCCGCAATTTCCTCCTTGAGCAAACGCTGGACGTTCGCTTCCGGCCTGCGCCCGGAAGCCGCGCGCGCGGCGAACACCCGAAGCGAACCGCCATGGGTCGGTTGTTTCTCCACGTCGAAGATCGTGAGGCCGTGCCGCTCGAAGATGGTTCGCACTGCGAGTAACGACAGATAGGTGAAATGCTCGTGATAGATAGTGTCGAATTGGATCTCCTTCAAAAGATTGAGCAGGTGCGGGAATTCGACGGTGAAGACGCCGTCAGGTCTGAGCAAAATGGCGATGCCGGCGACGAAATCATTGATGTCAGGGACATGCGCGAGCACGTTCTTCGCCGCGAGCAGATCGGCTGACCATCCGTCACCGACAAGCCGATCAGCGGTCTCAGCTCCGAAAAAGGCGATCTTAGTGGGCACGCCGCGCGCAATGGCGGTTTCGGCAACGTTGGCGGCCGGCTCAATACCGAGAACCGGGATATGCTTCGCCACGAAATATTGCAGCATATAGCCATCGTTGCTCGCGATTTCGACGACGTGGCTGCTGCCGTCGAGTGCGAAGCGCTCGGTCATTGCGTCGACATAGGCGCGGCAATGCGCAAGCCAGCTGTCCGAAAAGGATGAAAAATAGGCATAGTCGACGAATATCTCTTCGGGCCGTTTGACGATATCGACCTGTACGAGCAGGCAAGCGTCGCATACCCGGGCGTGCAGCGGGAAGCGGGGCTCGGGCGCTTCAGCACGGTCCATCGGCACATAGCTGTTGGCCAGCGGCTGCATACCGAGATCGACGAGGGTGCGCGAGAGTGGGCTGCCGCAGGATTGACACGCCGGCGCCTGACAATGCTTGGCCGCGGTCTCGGCGGTTTCGGATATGGTGCTCATGCCAGCGCCTCATATCGTCGGATTTGTTCGAGACAAAGATTGCGCGGATCATGGCCGGCGAGATGCAGTGCATACCATTCGGCGGTCCATTCGATCGCGGCGGAATGTTCAAGCCTGGGCTCCCAACCGATCGCCGCGCGCGCCAGCGAAGGATCGAGCGACAGCGTTTTCATTTCCGGTGGATGCTCCCCCATGTCGCGCAACCAGGAACGCTCGGTCCCGAGCGCGGCACCCATGGCTTCGGCAACGGCCGCGACAGTCAGCGGCGCTGCGATACGAGGCCCGAAATTGAGCGACCGCGTCACTCCTGAATCGCCGACCATGCGTTCGAGATAGATGAGGTAACCTCCAAGCGGCTCGAGCACATGCTGCCAAGGCCGTGTCGAATCCGGTGCGCGCAACAGCAACGGCTCGCGCGTTTGAGCGGCACGCCAGATATCGGGGACGAGCCGGTCCGCCGACCAGTCGCCGCCCCCGATCACGTTCCCGGCGCGTGCCGTCGCGATCGCGACGCCCTTACTATCGAAAAACGAAGCCGCATAGCTGTGCGTTAGCAATTCGGCAGCTGCCTTCGAGGCGGAATAGGGGTCATGGCCGCCGAGCCGATCGTCTTCCACGAAGTCACGACCGCTGTCCTCATTGGCATAGACCTTGTCGGTAGTGATCACGAGTACGGCTTCAAGTCCTCTGGAGCCGCGCAGGGCGTCTAGCAGATGGACCGTTCCCATCGCATTGGTGGCGATCGTGCGTACCGGATCGGCAAAGCTTGGACGGACCAGAGCTTGCGCGGCCATGTGCAGAACGATCTGTGGGTTCACCCGCGACACTAAGTCGCAGAGCAGGTCGCGATCCGCCAGATCGCCAATCGTTTCGCTGGCCAGCAGGCCTCCGCTGTCGAGCGAGCGCCACAGGCTTGGGTCGGTGTCCGGCGAGAGCGCGAAGCCATGAACTTGTGCGCCGAGCGTCTTGAGCCACAGCGCGCTCCAGGCCCCCTTGAAGCCGGTGTGTCCGGTCAAAAGGACTCGTCGGTTCTGCCAGAAACTGCGGTCTGGATTGGCTGGGCCGGTCACCAGGTCTTCCACGGCGGACGGCCGCTCGCCCAGAGCGCTTCCAGCTGGTTCTTGTCGCGCAGGGTATCCATCGGCTGCCAGAAACCGTCGTGCATGAACGCGGCGAGTTCTCCATCCGACGCAAGGCCGCGCAGCGGCTCGTCCTCCCAGCTCGTATCGTCTCCGGCGATCCGTTGCAGGACATCCGGTTCCAGAACGAAAAAGCCGCCGTTGATCCGGCCGCCATCGCCGGGCGGCTTCTCCTCGAAACGTACGACGCGATTTCCCTTTATCCTCGTCGCGCCATAGCGCCCCGGCGGCTGGACCGCCGTCACTGTGGCGGCAAGCCCTTGTTGCCGGTGGAAGGCAACAAGATCGGAGATGTTCACATCCGACACGCCGTCGCCATAGGTCATACAAAATGGTTCCCCCGGGCGGAGCAAATGGGCGACGCGCTTGAGCCGTCCGCCGGTCATTGTGTCGGTCCCGGTGTCGACCAGCGTCACGCGCCAATCTGGAACGTCCTCGCTGCGGGCGTAGTCAATTGATCCCGAGGCAAGGTCGAGCGTCACGTCCGAACGATGGAGCACGAAATTGGCGAAATATTCTTTGATGAAATAGCCGCGATACCCGAGGCAAACGATGAAATCGCGAAGCCCGTGCCGGCTGTACATCATCATGATGTGCCAGAGGATCGGATGTCCACCGATTTCCACCATCGGCTTGGGCCTAAGCTGGGTTTCCTCCGAAAGGCGGGATCCGAGACCGCCCGCCAGCAGAACCACCTTCATCCAGCACCCCTTCGGCGGGCGACGAATGCGCCCGGTGATCCGCGAATATCAGTCGTCCGCTAACTTCTCAACAGCGCCCAGATGGTTCGCGGTGCGGCGATGAGGGTGTCAGATTCGCGGATCGCCGCGCTCGCGCAGCATTGCCACCGCCTCTTGCACCCGCTGGCTCTGCGCCCTGGGCATTATCAGCACCACGTCCCCGGTCGCGATCACCGCGAGATCCTCGACGCCGATCGCCACCACCATCGGGCCGTCGCTGCGCACCAGGCAGCCGCTCGAATCGATCAGCATCGCGTCGCCGCGCACCACATTGCCGGACGAATCGGGCTGCCCCACCTCGTAGAGCGCCTGCCAGCTGCCGATGTCCGACCAGCCCATGTCGACCGGCACCACCGCCACCTTTCCGGCATGCTCCATCACCGCATGGTCGATCGATTGCGCCCGCACCGTTTCGAACAGTGCGGCATCGGGGGAAAGCGGGCGGATCGCCTCGCTGCTGGGCGGCATCGCGGCGCGGACCGCGCTCGCTATATCGGGCGCGTGGCGTGCCAGCGCATCGAGATAGGCGCCCGCGCGCAGCAGGAAGATGCCGCCGTTCCAATCGTAGCAGCCTTCGGCGAGATAGGCGGAGGCCGTGGCCGCGTCGGGCTTTTCGACGAAGCGTTCGGCCTTGAACGCGCCCGGCGCGACCGGCTCCCCGCGGCGGATATAGCCATAGCCCGTTTCGGCGCGCGTCGGGCGGATGCCGAAGGTGACGAGCCAATCCTGCTCGGCCAGCGGCGCGGCGGCCGCGACCGCTTCGAGAAAGGCGGGCACGTCGGCGATCAGATGGTCGCTCGGCATCACCAGCAGCAGATCCGCCGGTGCTGAAACCAAGGCCGCGAGCGCGATCGCCGGCGCGGTGTTGCGCGCGGCCGGCTCGAGGATCAGCCGGGCGTCCGATGCCGCGTCGCCGATCTGCCCGGCGATCGCCGCTGCCTGGCCTGCCGCCGCGACGATGATGGGAGCCTCGAAGCGTCCGCGATCACGCACCCGGTCGAGCGTCATCTGGAGCATCGTCCGTTCGCCGGCCAGCGCCAACATCTGCTTGGGCCGGGCCTGGCGCGACATCGGCCAGAGCCGCGTGCCCGATCCGCCCGAGAGGATCGCCGGAACGATGGGGCGCGGCATGTCGGCTGTGTTCAAGACAATCTCCCGTCGCGCTGTCGCGGCAATGCTGTTTCGCCCAGGCGCCGGCCATGCGCAACAAATGCGTGGCAGCCGAGCGGCTCGCTTATTACGGTCCCCGTGCGCGCATGTCGAAGCTGATGCTCATCACCGCCCGCTTGACCGATCCGCCGGTGGGCGGCCGCGCCCTGCTGTCGCGGCTGCATCACGACTGCCTGAAGGACATCCTGGGCGATCGCCTCGTCGTGCACGCGCTCGACCGGGGGCCGCCGGCCGATGGACTCGAGGCGATCCGCGCGCTCGGCGGCCATATCGACGGTCTTTCACCGGACGTCGAGGAAGCGGTCGTGGACCGCGTCCGGACCGAGGACGTGCGCCGGGTCTATCTCGACGGATCGAATCTCGGCCGGCTGGCGCGCGCGATCAAGCGCGCGCTGCCGGCGGTGGAGGTGCTGACCTTTTTCCACAATGTCGAGGCGCGCTTCTATCTCGGCGCCTTGCGCGAGCGATTCACGCCGCGCACGTTCGGCGTCCTCTTCGCCAATTTCTATGCGGAGCGCCTGGCGGTGCGCTGGAGCGACCGGCTGATCGTGCTCAACCGGCGGGACGGCGACGGTCTCCTCCGTCTCTACGGACGTGCGGCAACCGATCTGCTGCCGATGGCGATGGAAGACCGCATGCGCCCGGTCGCGCAGGCCGGCGGCGGCGGGCCCGAACCCTATCTGCTGTTCGTCGGCGGCGACTTCTACGCCAATCGCGCCGGCATCCTGTGGTTCGCAAGGGAGGTCGCGCCGCAGCTGCACCTCGACACCTGGGTGATCGGACGCGGCATGGAGGCCTGCCGCGGCGCGCTCGAGAGCCATGCCAATGTCCGTGTCGTCGGCGGCGTTGACTGGCTGGACGATTGGTACCGCGGGGCGAAGGCCGTGATCGCGCCGATCTTCGACGGTTCGGGGATGAAGACCAAGGTTGCCGAGGCGATGATGTTCGGAAAAAGGGTGGTCGGGACGAGCGAGGCGTTTTGCGGCTATGAGGAGGTCGCAAGCCAGGTCGGCTGGATATGCGACACCAGGGAGGAATTCATTACGACGTTGCGGGACGTCGAAGGGACGCCGCTGCCACCCTTCGATCCGGCGCTTCGGGCCGTCTATGAACGGTTCTATTCCCGCGAGGCGACAACGGTCCGCCTGGCCGATATCTTGTCCCGATCCGATCGATCGGATGTTTCGGCGCTTGATCGTCGTTCGCCTGGAGCCTTGTCGTGAGCACGAATTCCATCGAGAAACAGGCGGTTACCGGCGCGAGCAGCAACTTTGACGCGAAGACTGTGGAGGGTTTCGGAGAAGAATGGGCGACGTTCGATCAAAGCCCGATGGACGCCGACGAGTGGCAAAGGCATTTCGAGGGCTATTTTTCGATCTTTCCCTTCGACCGGCTTCCGCCGGGGGCGGAGGGTTTCGATCTGGGCTGCGGGTCGGGCCGCTGGGCGCGGGGAGTCGCGCCGCGGGTCGGTACGCTTCATTGCATCGATCCTTCGGACAAGGCCCTCGCCATCGCAAAGGCGAATTTGGCGGCGCACGACAATGTCGTCTTTCATCTCGCGGGGGCGGACGCAATGCCGCTGCCCGATTCTTCCCAGGATTTCGGTTACTCGCTGGGTGTCCTGCACCACATCCCCGATACGCTGATGGCGATGCGATGCTGCGTCGCGAAGCTGAAGCCGGACGCTCCGTTCCTGGTCTATCTCTATTACGCGCTTGACGAACGCCCCTCGTGGTTTCGCCAGCTATGGAGGGCCAGCGACGTCTTGCGACGGGGGGTCAGCAAGCTTCCCTTTCGCCTGCGAAAACGGGTCACCGACGTGATTGCGGCAAGCATCTATTTTCCGCTGACGCGGGTCGCGCTGGCGGCAGAGCGGCTTGGCTTCAACGTCGACGACTTTCCGCTAAGCTCCTATCGCAAATCGAGCTTCTACATGATGCGGACCGACGCGCTCGACCGGTTCGGGACGCGATTGGAACAGCGCTTCACCAAGGAGCAAATTCGCACGATGATGCAGGCGTCCGGACTGCATGAGATTGCTTTCAGCGAAACCGGACCGTTCTGGATCGCGTGCGGCCGCAGGCTGTGATCGCCGATCGCTTGGACATCGGAATCATCGGCCGCGTCGCTCCACCCGATGCCTGCCTTTCCAACCGATAGGGAGGCCGCTATCGGCACAGCCCGGCAGCACCCGCGATGAAACCATGCGTCATTACATCCCGTCGGCACGTCGTGGCCCACAACGTCGCCGGTTCTGCGAGGCTGGAATGCGGCGGCTATTCGATCCTCCATGCCTGGCGGCATCGATGAAAATCTGCGTTATTTCGCCGCGTTACAGCTTTACCGGGGTCGCCCTCGCGCAGGCGCGCCTGGCGCGCGCGCTGGTGGAGGACGGGCATGATGTCGATCTTATCTACGGGTGTCTCGATTACGATCTGCTTCCGACCGACCGGCGCGCGCTGCCGCTGGTGGCCGGCGCCAACGTAAGGCAATGGGGCCAGACTAAGGTAAGCAGGATGCTTCCCCGAATCTGCTCGTATCTTCGCGACGTGCGACCCGACGTCGTCTTTTCGGCCGAGGACCATTTGAACGACATTGTCCTGCTGGCCGCGATTCTGACCAGATCCAAGGCGAAGATCAGCGGTTCCTCACGCGTCTTCCCTCTCGATCGCGAAGGTCATGGCGGTCCCTATTCGGTGATGCCGCTCGCGCCGCGCTGGTTCTTCAAGCAGTTGACCCGGCTGTTGATGCGGCGCGCCGACGCGCTCACTTGCGTGTCGGACGATATGGCCGCGGCGTACCGAAAGCTGTTCAACAGCGACAAGCATGTCGGCGTTCACAACATAATCGTCGATAAAAGGTCGCGCGAGAGGCTCAACGAACCGGTGGATCACCCATGGTTCACAAAAAAGGACGCACCGATCGTCGCCGCTGCGGGCACGCTGACGCTCCGGAAGGGTTTCGCCGATCTGGTGCAGGCGGTGCGTCATCTGCATGATCGAGACCGCCGGGTGCGGCTCGCCATCTTTGGCGAAGGCAATCTGCGCGCCGAGCTCGAAGCCTTGGTAGGCGAGCTTGGCCTTCGAAATTGGGTCTGGCTCCCAGGACGTGTGGAAAATCCGCTCAAATACTTTGCGCACGCAGAGGTTTCCGTATTGTCTTCCTATTCCGAGGGGCTTCCCAACGTCTTGGTCGAAGCAATGATGTGCGGCTGCACACCCGTGGCCACAGACTGTCCGACAGGCCCGCGAGAGGTGCTCCAGGATGGCAAATATGGTTTCCTGATTCCCATGCACGATCCCAAAGCGATGGCGAACGCCATCGAGGCTGCACTGGATCGGCCGGTGCCGCGCGAACGGTTGGAAGAGGCGATCGCGTCCTTCGGGGAGCGGGCCGTGCTCGATCGTCACTTCGCGCTGCTCGGCTTGGATCGCAAGAATTAGACTGGGCATGCGGGTAGGGCTCAACGCGACCTGCTTCAACGATCGGCCTTCGGGCGCGAAGCAACGCTTCGTCGGCATCTACGGCGAACTGATTCGCCGCTGCGCCGACATCCAATTCTTCATCTACGAGCCCGCGGATTGCCGCGTCGCGGGCTGGTTCGACGGCGCGCCCAATGTCGCCGCGCGGCGCACCCCCATTCCGAGCGCGGGCCGGGTCCAGCGGATCTGGAAGGGTCTCGGCTGTTGGCCAGGCATGTTCGCCGAGGACCGGCTGGACATATTCGAGAATTTCCATCTGCCCATGGTTCGGGCTCGGAACGCCGCCAATCTCCTCACCATGCATGATCTGAGGGATGGACTGCCCGGATCGCCCTTCGTCAAGCGGATCGCCTATCTCAACATCCTCCGCCGCGCCTTGCGCTCGGCCGACCAGATCATCGCCGTGTCCAATGCAATCAAAGCACAGCTTCTATCGATCGTTCCCGAAAGCAAGGTGACCACCGTCTACAACGGCATCGACAGCGCCGGCTTCGCTTCGGTCGGGGAGAGGGCGGCGGAGGCAACGCGGCGCAAATATGCGTTATCGGGACAATTCATCCTCGCCGTCGGGCACCTGGAGAGGCGCAAGAACTATCGGCGGCTCGTTGCCGCCATTGCCAGGCTGAGGGATCAGGGGCTCCCAAGCACGCTGCTGATAGTGGGAAACGACGGCGGAGATGGGCCTGCGATCGGTGCGGAAGTCGATCGGCTCGGCCTTGCCGGCCGTGTCAGGATTCTGGGCGGGATCAGCGATGCCGAGCTTGCCGAGATCTATTCGCTTTGCAGCCTCGTCGTCTTTCCCTCTTGCTATGAAGGGTTCGGCATCCCTTTGCTCGAGGCGATGGCTGCCCGGCGGCCGCTGGTGCTTAGCGACATACCGGTATTCCGGGAGCTGACCGAGGGGCAGGGAACCTATTTCCCGCCGAAACGCCCGGATATCATGGCCGACGTTCTGGCTTCGATGATGGCCGATCCGGAACGGCAGCGGCGATCGATCGATTATGGCATGGCGCGCGTGCGCGACTTCGCCTTTCCCAAGCTTGCGGCGCAGGTGGAGCAGCTCTATCGCATCGCGGCGCGATCCCGTGGCGCATGAGTGCCGTCCGAACCGCCCGTGCGAGCGGCGGCGATGGGCAGACTATGGCCTTTCGCACGCGCCGAGCCGTGCGCGTATATGGCCAAGCAGGTCTCGGCCCCGATTTCGAACGGCTCTCGCGGCGCGATAGAGTTGCGTCGCCATCCAGACAATTCCCCTGGAGGAAATCATCGGATGCTCGAGCGTCACATAATGATTGGGGAAAAGCTGCGAATGGACCGACCCCGTCAAGACGGTATATTCGAGTCCCAGGCTCCGTTCATCCTGAACGATCCGATGCGGATGCAAGCCGATGATCGGGAAGATCGCCTTGGTATAGGCCATCGGCCCGGTAACGCGGACCGTCGCATATTGCCCGAGATGCTCGCGCCACGGACGATAGGCGTCGATATTGCGCAGCACCCGCTCGATCACGGCCTTCAGGAACGGATGTCCGGGGGCGCAGATGATGTGCCATTGCTGATATTCGCCTCTGGCGACCCCGGCCAATTCGGGATGTATTCCCCATCCTGACCGCTCGCCGGACAAATTGTTCCAATGGCTGAGCACATATCGATCATCGTCCCTCAGCACGTCGTCCAGCGGACGCAGCGTCGTGCTCTTTATGTCGAGATATACACCTCCCACCCTGTACAGCAGCAAATATCTGAATAGATCGGCACGAGCCGCGCCATAGGAAGGCTCTATTCTACGATAATATTCCAGAATTTTATTGCCGTAATTCTCCTCGATAAATTTCTCGGCGGCGGCATCGTCATAAAAGGCGTGATGCCACGTCGGATTCATGGCTTCGATATTGGATATGTTGTCCTGCAGAATTTTCGGCGGTGGGCCGGGGCCGAAGGTTTGATGAATTATTTTGGGAATTCCGCCGCCCGAATTTGCATCGTCCGCATGCAGCCGCAACGAATTCATTCATCTCGCCCAGTGAAGATCCGTAGAAACGCAGGTCCGAACGCGCACGCGATCTTGCAGGTGCCTATAGGCTGCTGCCCAGTTCAGGCGCCACATAAGCCCGCTCAAGCGGTGCGGCGGGTTGAATCGCATCCCGCTCTATCCATGCGCGACAATTTGCCCGTAGCTGCCGCTTTGCACGATCCGGCCGCCATCCAGTCGATAGACCGTGTCGCAAAAGGCGATCGTGGAGACTCGGTGGGCGATGACGAGCAAGGTGAGATCCCTGTCGAGTTCCTCGATTCCCTTCATCACCGCGGCCTCGGTCTGTTGGTCGAGGGCACTGGTCGCTTCGTCGAGGATGAGCACCGTCGCCTTCTTGTACAATGCCCGGGCAATGCCGATCCGCTGCCGTTGGCCTCCCGATAGCCGGACGCCACGCTCGCCGACCCTGGTCATCATGCCTTCGGGGAGGCCGGCAACGAAGGCATGGATATTCGCCCGCTCGGCCGCTTCCCATACCCGAGCGTCATCGATCGCGCTGTCCGATCCGAATGCGATGTTGGCTGCGATCGTGTCGTCGGCAAGAAAGATGGCCTGCGGCACGTGGGCGATTTGTCCTTGCCAATTGCCGCGATTCTCATCGTCGATGGCTATCCCGTCGATCAGCATCTGACCCCCGGTGGGTTTCAGCAGTCCCATCAGGACGTCCACCAATGTGCTCTTGCCGCTGCCGGTTCTGCCGACCAGGCCGACCCGCTCGCCCTTGCTGATCGTCAGGTTCACATCGTCCAGCGCCCGGACGCGATCGTCATAGGCAAAGCAGAGACCTTTCAGCTGAACCGACCTTGCGAAGGGAACGATCGACCCGGGACGGGCCTGGGCACGGTCGAGGCTGGTCGGGCTGTTCATCAAGGCAACGACGTCGCGCAGATTGTGCGCATGGATCGAGGGATGCGCCCATCCAAGATAGACCGTTTGCAGCAGCGGGAGCAGCCGTTGGGCGCCGAGCGCCAATGCGCCGAGCACCGGCAAGGCCGCCAATACGCCGCCCGGCTGCCAGCTGAAATAGACCGCCAGCAAAGCGACGAGCGTTATGCCGGCACCCTCGACGATGATGCGGGGACAATTGGAGATGAGGTTGGCAAGGATCTGCAGCCGGCGATTCTCATTCTCATATTCGGAGAGCCGCCGCTCGAAGACGGCTTCGGAGCGATCGAGGATCACGTCGCGATAACCGCCCAGGCTCTCCTGAAGCAGTTTCATCCGCGCCGTCCGCATGCTTGCGCCACGTTCGGATATGACAAGAACCAAGTGCCGATTGATCACCGTGATTCCGACATAGAGCAGGCCCATCGACAACGAGGCGATTGCGGCCGTGACCGGGTCGATCATGAACAGGAAGGCGATGATGAAGGCGGCTATTCCAGCCGACGTCAACCCCGAAAGGATCGGCGACACGACGCCAATGACGACGAAATAGACCTTCTCGATTCCCGCCAGCGCCGTGCTGCTGTTCTGCCGAACGAAGAGCTCATAAGGTTGCCGAATGATTCGGCCGTAGACGCGCACGGTTATGTCATGCTGGAGGCCGAACACGAATTTCTGGGTGGACCACGTCAGGGCCAGCCGAAGCACGGCCGACACTATCGCCGCGGCAACCAGGACGAGCGCGACCGGTATCACCGCGTTGCCGGACGATGCGAGCCCCACCGAGTCGAACGCCGACTTGAGCGCCGGCATGCGCGCCGCATAGTCTCCCCCCGCCGCAAATGCGAGGAAAGGAAGCACTGCGCCGATCGTAACGAGCTCGGCGAATGCTCCCATGAACATCAGCACGAAGGTGACGACCAGCTGCAGGCGCCGGCGTGGGCCCATCACCGTCGACAAGGCCCTCAGGTTGCGAAGCAATGTCGGCAATTCGCGCGCCGACTTGCGGTCGGGATCGGTCATCGGGCCGAGACGCGCCGGTCGCCGAGCGTCCGCCGGGCCGAGGCCCGGATTCCAAGCCGCTTCGCGCAGCGCTTCTGTGCCAGCTCAACCATGCCCGATCTCTACGCGGAAGAATCCGACTTTGGGAGGCCCAATGTCCGCTTGGGCGGCGCGCCCGAACCTGGCCTCGCTCCGCCGCGCAAGCCATCGTTTGCCTAACATGTGCGCTGCCGAGTTCTCCCGCCGATCGCGCTCGGCTGAGCCAAATCGCCGGTCGGCTATGCGTTTCGGACGACGCCGCACGCCCGCGGGGTCATTTCCGCTGCGGCCGATCGATGCGCGATCGTCCGGGTGCATCTGCCTTGAAGCAAAGCGCGACATGATAAGGCATTATCGGCAACAATGCCCTGTTGATGGTGAAGTTGAATATTCCGCCAAACCACTTTGAATTGAGCCATTTGACGATGGCCCCCCTAAGGGCGCCGCCGGTGACGGTCTCGTCGAGCCGACGGGGAATGAAGCTGATGCTGACATTGTTCTTGAAGTGAGAGGTGAGAAGCTTTCTTAGCTTAGGAAGCGAGACCAAGGTTACATCGTCTATATTCCTCTTACCCGCGAAGTAAACTTTCCGAATCGACCTCGGTATGAATCCATATGCAGGCAGTCTGTAGTGGGGTTCTATGTAAGCAGAGAAGTGATTTGGCGATACGACGAAAAGGACTCCGTTCCTATCGAGAACACGATGCGCTTCCTTGAACATTTCATCCTTGTTCGTGACGTGCTCCACCACGTTGTTAGAATGAATGAAGTCGACGCAATCGCTGCGTATCGGAAGCCGCTCGGCGCTGGCGCAGATCAATGTTAGATTCGTTATGCCTTGTTCTTCGGCCAACTTCTTGGCCAGGATGACGAAACACAAACAAAAATCGAGCACGATCAAATGATCGAACGCATGGGCGAGGCCGTCGACGAACAATCCAACGCTGCTGCCATTTTCCAATACTATTCCGCTCTTCGGCATCTGCCGTCCCACGTCGGCCAGATATTGTGCCGCCTTCCTGAGAATGGCATGACCGTGGACCTTCTGGGCTTCGGTCAGCGGCGTTTGCGGATAGTCGGCGAGCTTGGCCTTGACGTCGGCGAATGATGGCCGCGCGCCCGGCGCGCTCTCGTCTCGGATGTCCTCATAGATCTGCCAGAGCGCGTTGAAGGTGGATACATGCGGAAAAATGGCGGTCAGCAAATTCGCGAGAATCCGATCGTCGCCGACCGGGACCTCGGCGGTCGAGTCCACGGCGGAATCCCGAAAATCGATAATTCCAAGCGTGACCGGGAAGCGCCGGTCGCAGCGGCTGCAGATTGCCGCGTCGCCGTCCTCAACGAGGTTCGCATCCCGACAGTTCGGACAACAGAGCAAGGGAAGCATTTCGGGGCGGTTAGCACAATTCGTCTGCCCGCCGCCAAGGCAAAACCGAGCGCTTTTGCCGCAACCCGGCTTCGGGCTTGCCAGGTTCGCGCGCGGCTTCGAAGCACCGCCTTGTTCATCCATGCCACGCACGAAGGCCATTCCTCACCGGCGCCGCCATGCTATCTGAGGCCATGAATCAGACGATTGACCGGGCGCTGCGCTCGGCGGGGGTCGGCTTCTGCCGGGTCCCCGTGCAAACCGCTCCCGGCGTGCCGGACACGGGCAGGGAGATCTTGCGCCAGGGTCGAGGCCGTCGCGCCAACCTCGGCCGGCCCGTCGCCGCAAATCGACATTGCGGGGAAGGCCGCCGTTGATCGTGCGGAAAGTCCTGTCGCGGCTTCGCACCTACCGGCGGATCGGTTTCCTTCGTTCCGCGCGCATCGCGCTGGACAAGGCTGCGCTCGGCGGCTTGCGGCTGCTGTTCGGCTTTGATCGCTGGCATGCAAGCTCGCCGCTGTCCGCGCGGCCTTACCGTAAGGGATTGGCCGCGCTCGTCAGCGACCTCAACCCGAAACGCGTCGTCGAGGTCGGCTGCGGGCTCGGCGCGATTCTGTCGCGGATCAGGGCCGACGAGCGGTACGGATATGATATCGATCCCCGGGTCGTCAGGGCGGCGCGCTTTTTGCACGGACGCTCGGTGCGGTTCTTCGAAGGCGGCTTTGACGAAATGGTCGAGACCGACATCGACGTCTTGATCGCGGTGAATTGGATCCATGACTTTTCTCCCGACCAGCTGGAACGCTGGCTGATGCGGAAACTTCCCACAATCCGCTATCTATTGGTCGACGCCATCGATCCTTCCAGTCCGTTGAGCTATCGCCACTATCACGACTTCTCGTTTCTGGAAGGCGCGGCTGAGCCAGTATTTGCAGGGGCGTTTGGCGAAGAGCATCGTCGCTTCATTCTGTATAAGGTGGGCCGATGACGGCACGATATCTGGTTCGGCTCGACGATGCCTGCCCGACGATGGATCGCGAGCGATGGGACGCGATCGAGGCGCTTCTCGATGAGCTCGGCATCATTCCGGTCGTCGCCGTCGTTCCCGAAAACCTGGATGCCGATCTTATTCGGTCGGCGCCCGATCCGACGTTCTGGGAGCGGGTCAAGCGATGGGAGGCAAAGGGCTGGGCGATCGCCATGCACGGTCTCCATCACCTTTATCATGCAGTGGAGAGAAAGAGCCTGATCGTGCCGTTCCATGATCGGAGCGAATTCGGGGGTTTGGATTATGCGAGCCAGGCGGCGTTGATCGCGAGATCCTGGGCCTCGTTCGAGGCGCGCGGGATCAGGCCCTCGGTCTGGATCGCGCCCGGGCATGCATTCGATCGCGTGACCGTGGCGGCCCTGAAGAACGAAACCCCGATTCGGATCATCAGCGATGGCTTGAGCCTCGCTCCGTTTTGCGAGGACGGCTTCATTTGGGTACCGCAACAATTATGGCGACCCGAAGCACGCCTTTGGGGGGTCTGGACGATCTGCCTGCATCCCAACACCATGGACGATGCGGACATCTCCCGCCTGCGCACCACGCTGTCCGAGCCTTTCTATCGGAACCGGCTGATCGGCCTGTCAGGCGTGACCGCGAGCCGTCGCCGGAAGGGCATTTTCGATCGTCTGTACCGTCCCTATTTCTTTGCCCGCAATCGAGCCATATCGGCATTGCTGCCGCTGTATCAGGCCGGGAAACGGCTGAAGATGAGCCGGGCCGGACCGTGAGCGCCGTCGACAGCCGGCGGATCGCCTTTTTGCTCTCGAGCCTGAAATTCGGCGGCGGAGAGCGAGTCGCCTTGAATCTCGCCCACGCGCTCAAAGATCGGGGATACGATATCGATTTCGTCCTGATGCAAGCAGTGGGCGAGTTGCTGGATGAAGCGACTCGCGACTTCAACGTCATAGACCTTCAATGCTCGCGGACGTGGAAGCTGCCCGCCCGTCTGGTCCGCTATCTGACGCGCGCCCGTCCGGCCACGCTTGTTTCCAGTTTCTGGAAGCTCAACCTTTGTGCTTGTATCGCCCGTCCGTTTGTGCCCCGCCTCAAGCTCGCCCTGTGGGAGCATTCTCCGCCCAGCCGAAGCCGCAACAGTCCGACCTGGCTCTATTTCCTCACCGCGAGCCTGTTCTACCGGCTGGCGACGCGCGTGATCGCCGTTTCGGCGGGTGTTGCAGATGACATTCGGGCGATCACCTTCGGCATCGACCGCAAGATCGTTACGATCTTCAACGCCATACCAGGCCCGGAACATTTTGTTAGGGCGCGGCGGCGACGTTCGGGCCGTCGTATCATCTGGGTTGGGCGGTTCGCCGAGCCGAAGAATCCCGGCCTTATGATCGAAGCATTCGCGCGTCTTCCGTCATCAGGCTACGCTCTCGATCTGCTGGGCGACGGACCCATGCGAGCCGATCTGGAAAAACGTGTCGACGATGTCGGCCTGGCGGCACGGGTGAGATTTTTGGGATATCAACCCGACGTTTATGCCCATATGGCGCATGCAGATCTCTTGGTCACGTCGTCTGATCGCGAGGGCCTTCCAACCGTGCTGGTTGAAGCGTTGTATGCGGGCCTGGGGATCGTAAGCACGGATTGCGGAGCCGGCATTCGGCAAATATTGGTCGACGGGATTTATGGCACGATCGTACCGCCCAACGATCCCGAAGCAATGGCGGGCGCGATTTTGCGAGAGCTGGCTAACCCTCGGGACCCGGAAACGCAAAGGCGGGGCGCCGAACGCTTCGACCCCGTTTTGGTGTCACATCAATTCATGGCGGCAATCGACGGTGGCACGAATGTTCAGGCAGAAAAATCGCTTACGTCTTCCGCGCGTCCGCATTGCCCTACATCGCCGCCCGGGTAGCCCGTCCATTAGCCTCCTGTCGTGAAAGCAGTGACATCATAATAAGCGTGCATGTTGTATGGCGGACAAGATATAAAGGTTTGGCATGGATTCAGTTAAAGTTATAGCAATCTGGATAATCTATTTGATACGCGGTCTCACAGGCCGTCGTAAATTCATTGCGCCTTTTCCGCCGTTTGCGCGCGTTCAGCGGGTTTACAATAGGTCCAGCCGTAATTGGCTAAAATTCCATATCCGGGACAATGACGATTGGATTCAAATCGAACACATTTTCTTGAACGAGGGGTTTGATCTGAGCGCAACGGCCAGAAGGCGCGAGATCGAACAGCTTTACCGGGGCATTATACAACGCGGGGAGACTCCGTTGATCGTCGACTTGGGGGCGAATATCGGGCTTGCGTCCGCGTATTTCGACCTGATCTACCCGAACTCCGACATCATCTCGGTCGAGCCGAGCAAAGGCAATTGCGAAATCGCCCGCCGGAACCTGCCGCCGAGCGCAACGCTTGTCGAGGCCGCAATTGCGAGTCGCACCGGCCGGGCGCAACTCATTGAGACGGGCCGGAATTGCGGTTTCCAGGTGGACCCGGCCGAAGAGGGAGACGTCTCTCTGGTGACCGTCGCCGATATTCTCGAAGGCGCAAACGGGCGCACTCCGTTCCTGATCAAGATCGATATCGAAGGCTTCGAGGAAGATCTGTTCTCAGGCAATGTCGAATGGATTGATCGGTTTCCCGTCTTGCTGATCGAATTGCACGATTGGATGCTGCCGAATCGATGCGTGACACGGAATTTCTTGGCGGCGATGGCGGCAAGAAAACGGGAGTTTATGCATTTCGAGGGCTATGTCGTTAGCCTTGCCAGCCCTCTTGACGATGCCTCCTCCGAGCCTGTCGTGAGGCAAGGCTCCGGCGCCATTCGCTAGAGTTTCTCGCCGCTCTGAGCGCCCGCTATTCCGCCGCATGCAGGTGCGGGCGGCGATATTGCGGCCACGCCGCGGCCGTCACGCGCAGCGCGGATCGCAGGAACAGGAAGGCGATCACCACGGCGACGGCGATGTCCGGCCAGGGCGAATCGAACGCCGTGACGCCGATCGCGGCGACGATCACGCCGACATTGGCGATGACGTCGTTGCGCGAACATTCGAACGTGCTGGACAGGTTCACATTGTCGGCGCGGAATCGCCAGAGCAGCTTGAGGCAGAAGAGGTTGGCGGCGAGTGCGAGCCCGCCGAACAGCAGCATCAGCGTCGAGGAAGGAGCCACGCCGAAGGCGATCTTGAGGCCGATCTGGACGAGCACGCCAAGCCCGAGCAGCAGGATGAAGGCGCCCTTGAACAAGGCGGCGCCTGCGCGCCAGCGCGCCGAGCGTTCGAGCGCGTAGAGGCTGACGATATAGACCAGCGCGTCGCCCAGCATGTCCATCGAATCGGCGGTGAGCGATGCCGATCTGGCGACCAGGCCGGCGCCCAATTCGAGCACGAACATCGCCAGGTTGATGACCAGCACGATGATCAGCACGCGCCGGATGTCCTGGTTGCGTGCGGCCGCCAGCGCCAGCGCTTCGTCGTCTCCGCCGCAGCAGCCGCTCATTCAGCGGCATCCGGGATCGGCGTGTCGATCATGGCCGCCTCGATTTCGGCCGCCTTGGCTTCGACCAGGCGAACGATATGATCGATCATGTCGGCGTCGCGGATATGATGATCGGTCACGCCCGCGAGATAGACCATGTGCGTGCCGTTGCCGCCGCCGGTGATGCCGATATCGGTCTCGCGCGCCTCGCCGGGCCCGTTGACGACGCAGCCCAGCACCGACAGCGAAAGCGGCGTCGAAATATGCGCCAGCTTTTGCTCGAGCGCCTGCACGGTGCGGATCACGTCGAAGCCCTGGCGTGCGCAGCTGGGACAGGAGACGACGCGCACGCCGCGATGGCGGATGCCGAGCCCCTTCAATATCTCGAATCCGACCCGCACCTCTTCCTCGGGCTCGGCCGACAAGGACACGCGGATCGTGTCGCCGATGCCGAACCACAAGAGCGAGCCGATGCCGATCGCCGACTTGACCGTGCCGCCGATCAGGCCGCCGGCCTCGGTGATGCCGAGGTGGAGCGGGCAATCGACCGCGTCGGCGAGCTGCTGATAGGCGGCGACGGCGAGAAACACGTCGGAGGCCTTCACCGCCACCTTATATTCGCGGAAATCATGATCCTCGAGCAGCTTGATATGATCGAGCGCGCTTTCGACCAGGGCCTCGGGACATGGCTCGCCATATTTTTCGAGCAGATCCTTCTCGAGGCTGCCGGCGTTGACGCCGATCCGCATTGAGCAGCCGTTGGCCTTGGCGGCGCGGACCACCTCGGCGACGCGCTCGGCCGAGCCGATATTGCCGGGGTTGATGCGTAGGCAGGCGGCGCCGGCGTCGGCCGCCTCGAGCGCCCGCTTGTAGTGGAAATGGATGTCGGCGACGATCGGCACCTTGGCGGCGCGGACGATCTGCCGCAGCGCGGCGGTGGATTCGGCGTCGGGACAGGAAACCCGGATGATGTCCGCGCCGGCCTCCTCGCAGCGGCGGATCTGATCGATCGTCGCGGCGGCGTCGGCGGTCACCGTGTTGGTCATCGTCTGGACGGTGACGGGCGCGTCGCCGCCGACCGGCACCTTGCCGACCATGATCTGCCGCGAAGGCCGGCGGGTGATGTCACGCCACGGACGAATGGACATGGCCGCCATATAGCCCCTCGGGGTTGATAGGCCAAGGATGGCGGTTTGGCGGCCTGGCCTGGTTGCGGACGGACCATTCCATGGGCGTCCGGGAACCTTGGGCATGCGCGGGCGTGCAACGGGCCGAACGCCCATGCTTGTCGAGGCGGATTTGCCGCGAATCGGTCCCTCGAAGCTCCCAGCCGATTGGTTTGCCGGAACGCGCCGAGGTACGCCTTCGTTTTGGCTGTGCAGGGGTTCGCCTGAAAAGGCCCAATGGGAGAAATCTCATGAAACTCGGGAACAGCTTGCTGACGGTCGGGGCGGTTGCGCTGGCATGCTCGGCCGCGGCCGGGGCTGCGAAGCCGAAATCCACGACACAGCAAACGCAGACGACCAGTCAGCAGACGAGCACAAGCGCGCAGCGAGGTCCGGCCGCCACCGGCCAGCCGAACGTCGGGTGCGGCGATCCTGGCGCCACATCGACACCGGGAAGATCATCGTCCGCCCCGGGATCGGCGTTCAATGAAGAAGGCACAGCCGGGACTAAATATGCCGGGCAGCAGCCGCAAAACTCCCGCAATACGGCGTCGGTTTCCCAATATGACGCCGCTTGCGCACACCAGCCGCATTAAAACGATCCCGGCCCTAATCCGGGGACACAATACCTAATTCCTTTCAAGTCAAATTGGTATTGTGTCCCCGTGATCTGCCGCAATCTGAATGCTCTGGAAATCACGCATGCCGGCGGCTTGCAGAGCGCTTTCACTTATGTGAAGACTCGCGTTCCGTTGGCCCGCCAGGCGTTGAGGACCGAGGTCGCCATAATTCCGATCTCTCGGCATCAGCTCCGCATCGGCGGCATGGCCACGATGCCGACGCGCGCGCATTGCCTGCCGGCCGTGCTGGCGGATATTCTCCCGCAGCTGGATCGCCTCTACCTGTTCTTCGATCGACACGATGTCGTTCCCCGGCAGTTCAACGATCATCCCAAGATCGTCCCGCTCCTGCCGGCCGACCACGGCGATCTCGCGGGCAGCGGCAAGTTCTTGGGCATCGGGCTCGAATCGGCACCATGCCGCTACTTCTGCTTCGACGATGATATTCGGTATCCGGCAGATTACGTCGACTATTTGAACGGCGCCCTCGAACTTTATGGGTTCGAGGCAGTGGTCGGGATCCACGGCGCCGATCTTCGGCCGCCCTATCGCTCCTACCGCAGAGACCGGAGATGGATTCCCTTCGGCGCGGGGCTGGGCGCGGACCGGCAAGTCGATATCCTCGGGACCGGAACCTGCGCCTTTCAAACCGGCCGTTTCCGGTTCGATCCCAAGGCATGGCCGCACTCGGACATGTGCGACCTCTTATTGTCCATCGACGCCGCACGCGCGGGGCGGCCGCGCATTGCCTTGAAGCGCCATCGGAACTATTTGTCACCCATCGAGCAGGTGCAGAAAGACAGTGTCTTCAGCGCCCTGATCAAGGACGACTCCCGCCAAACAGCTATCATGCAAGATGCGCTTCCCGTCCTTTGCCGCCGCAGCGGGCGGGAAGCCCGCTTGGGCGCCCTGACTGAAATCCCATCCCGCGCGCGGCTCGACGCTCCACGCTTATGATCATCGACACCGCGCACGGCGCCGTAGCCGGGGCCTCGCGCGCGCACTTCGTCCATCGCAATCTTCTTGACCTGGACCGTCTCGAGGCATTTCTTCGCGCGCGCGCCCGCCCCTATGTCCCGCTGGAGGCCTGCCTTCGCGGCGAGGGCGATGCCTTCACGCTGGATGATTCCACCGTCGCCGCCGCCGTCGCCGCCCGGCTCGCCCGACAGCTCGGTCATGCCGTCACGCTCTTCATCAATGGCTGGAACATCGAGCAGGCCAAGCCCTATTTCTTCTCGCGGCTCAACGTTGCGCTCGACAACGCCTGTGCCCGGCCGGTGATCTTTCGAGGGATCTCCCACGACCTGCGATCCGCTCCAGGGAAACAGCGGTTTCGCGCCTTCGTCAAATCCCGCTTGGCGCGCATGGGGGCCGAGGCCGACCGCCAGGATCTGGTCACCGAGGTAGGACGATTGCTGGGCGTCTCGGACCTGAGCGTGCCGGACTATCTCAAACCCCTCGCCGTGGCCGAATTGAAGGCGCTGGCAGGCGACGGTGTCGATATTCAGAACCACGGATGGACTCATGTCCAGATCGGCGCGTTGCCGCTCGCGGCCCATGCGGCGGACATCCGTGCGGGACGGGACTGGCTCGAGCTGCAGCTCGGCACCGATGCCGGATTGTTTGCCGTGCCAAATGGCGACGGCTTGCCCCCGGCGCCTGGCTTTGGAAGCTGTCGGGCATGGTTTCTGTTGGACGCCCGACGCCCCGCCGGCCCGTGCGGACCAGGCTTGATCAATCGACGCACGTTGAACCTATAGGGCCGCTGGGCATCCTGCGATCCGAGGCTTGGAGCATTGATGACGGCCGCTACCGCGAATGCCCGGGTTAACAGGCCAAGGATGGGCTGCCGGAGACCAGCCGACGTCTGAACAGGGCCGATTGAATTACCGCATAGGAATGCTATCTCGATACTAAGAGGACATCCACGATGACCAAGGTTGTGATCAAGACGCTCAGCAGCTCCAAGCGCAGCAGGCCGCACGCCTCCGTTGCCGAGAAGCGCATTCGCAAAGCAGATGGCAAGATCACGACTATCCGGACAATCGATGCAAACAGCCGTACGTTTGGTAGCGACCTCACCTATGTGTTCAAGCGCAACGTTGCCAAGGCTAGGCGTGAGAACAAGAAGGTGATCGGCGCTAGCGATGGCGTCACCCAAGGCTGAACGGCCAGTCCTGCTGATCGTCGCGGGACCGAACGGCTCCGGCAAAAGCAGCCTTTATCGCGAAACCGACATAGAAGCATTGGGGCGATCCGTTTGGATTATCAATCCGGATGAACTAACCGTGCGTATTCGCGACGTTGAAGGATTGGCTCTTGGAGACGCAAATCTGGCCTCCGTACAAAGGATTGAGCGCTGGCTAGAGGCTTCTATTGAAGCACACCAGACGGTGGGCGTCGAAACGGTGCTTTCTACGCCAAAGTATCGACGGCTAGTCACGAAGGCGAAGGCGTTCGGTTTCCGAATTCGCTTGCTCTATGTTGCGCTCGACACTGTCGAACGCAACATCGCACGTGTCGCATCGCGGGTCCGCAAAGGCGGGCATAACGTAGCCGAAGCCGACATTCGGAAGCGATACGAAAGATCGTTGAATCAGATGCCTTGGTTTCTCGATGAGGCGGATGACGCTTGGCTATTCGATAATTCTGGCGCGGCTCCGAAGCTCATTGGAACCAAAGCCAACGGTGTGCTCGCTCTCGATGAAGACGCGTTGCCAAATATTGTCCGGGCTATCCGCAATGGTCTGAGGGGCTGACAATCAGCGCAAGGGGACCGGCTCACTTCAAGAAATCTCGGGGACACAATACGTAATTCACAGCTTAATTGGTATTGTGTCCCCGAGATTCGCGCCGGGCGTGCCAGTGCAATATCATAAGCGCGGAATTGAAAATCGCCTGGCCAAGAATGAGCGTGAAAGCGAACACGATCAGAAGGACCCGACGGCGTTTACGAGAGGAGTCTGAATTTCGAGGCCGAGCGCAAATGCTGCGAGCCAGCTCAAAAATAGGATTACGATCGAGAGGACAAGGCTAAGACGCAAGCCTACCCACAGGAGCAGCGTTGGTGAAACGACAGTTGGTCCTACAATGCGCCCGACCCGCAGACGACGCGCACCAAACGCAATAAATAACCAGGCTACAAGCCCGGCGATGATCGGACCGGTAAGTATGCGATCAAATATGAATCCCGGCGAGCAACCGCCCTGGCTAACGAGAAGAAAAGCACTTGCGGCAATCAGCAGCCCGGGCAGCGCCCATGACCGCACCAAGCAATCGCTCTTTCCGGTCCCTTGGGTCCATCCGCGGGAGAATGGCGCCAAGCCGCTATCTTCGCAACGGGGTCGAAGCCCACGTTCGTCGGCGCCTGTGCCTCGGCCTATAGGGCCGCTATGCACCTGCTGATCAGCCTTGGAGCATTGATGATGACCACCACTGCGACTGCGCAGGAATGGAAGCTGGCGATCCACGGCGGCGCCGGAATCATCGATCGTGCCTATCTGTTGCCCGCCAAGGAGAAGGAGGTGCGCGCGGCGTTGGATGGCGCGCTGCAGGCGGGATCGGCGATCCTCGCCGGCGGCGGGAGCGCGCTCGATGCGGTCGAGGCGGCGGTGCGGCTGCTCGAGGATCATCCCGATTTCAACGCCGGCCGCGGCGCGGTGCTGACGTGGGACGGCGACGTCGAGCTCGACGCCTCGATCATGGACGGGCGGACTCGCGCCGCCGGCGCCGTCACCGGCGTGACGCGGACGAAGAACCCGGTCAGCCTCGCGCGGGCGGTGATGGAGAAAAGCCCGCATGTGTTCCTGGGCGGCGTCGGCGCGGATGCCTTCGCACGCGAGCAGGGGCTCGAGCAGGTGCCCAATGCCTATTTCATCACGCCCGACGGCCGGCGCCGGCTCGAAAAGATGAAGAGCAAGCATTTGAGCGCCGGCGACGTCGAGTTCAAATATGGCACCGTCGGCGCGGTGGCGCGCGACACGCAGGGCCATGTGGCGGCGGCGACCTCGACCGGCGGCACCACCGGCAAGCGCTGGGACCGGATCGGCGATTCACCGGTGATCGGCGCCGGAACCTATGCCGACGACCGCGCCTGCGCGGTATCGGCGACCGGGGCCGGCGAATATTTCATCCGTGTCGGCGTCGCGCATGAGATTTGCGCGCGCATCCGGATGAAAGGCGAAAGCGCTCGAGCGGCCGCCGACGCCGTGATCGCCGAGGTCGGAAGCCTCGGTGGCAGCGGCGGCGTGATCGTCGTCACGCCCACGGGCGAGAGCGTCTATGCGTTCAACACGCCGGGCATGTATCGCGGCATGGCGAGCCCGCAGGGGCGATCGGTCGCCATTTTCGCGGGAGATTAGGCTCGGGCGGGGAAGAGATCCTCCCCCCTTTACGGGACATTGCAAAAGTCAAAAAATCCGTTCGGGCTGAGCCCGTCGAAGCCCTTCCTTCTTGAATCCAGAAGAAAAGGAATGGTTATGCAGCAGTGCCCTCGCGGGAGAGGAATGACTGCACCAATCAATTATTGCGGCACGACCGTCACAGCGCGGCGGTTCCTGGACCAGGCGCTTTCGTCGGAGCCGAGCGCGTCGGGGCGTTCCTTGCCCCAGCTGATCACCGTCATGCGCGATGCATCGATGCCGCGGCTCTGCAGATAATTCTTCGCGGCATTGGCGCGCCGGTCGCCGAGCGCAAGATTATATTCGCGCGTGCCGCGCTCGTCGCAATGGCCCTCGATCGTGATGCGCACATTCGGGTTGCGCTGCAGCCATGCCGCCTGGGCGTCGAGGGTCGCGCGATCCTGGTCGTCGACCGAAAAACTGTCGGTGTCGAAGAAGATGCGGTCGGCGGGAACCGAGCGGAGGAAATCGGCGCGCGAACCGGGCAGGATCTGATTCTCGATCCCGCTGCCGTCGGGCGGCGTCGTGCTCTCGGCCGCAGGCGCCGGTGGCAGCTCCTTGGGCGGTTTCTTGGCGCAGCCCGAGACGGCGAGGGCGGCGGCCAGCGCCGCCAATGTGATGCTCTTGTTCATCATCTTCTCCTTCAACTCATCATGGCAGCAACGGACCCCAGGCGGGATCGGATCCGTCGAGGGGGGTGGGGATGCGCCGTTCGTTGGCACCGGTGAGGTCGACCTGCCAGATGCTCGATTTGCCGCCGCTGCCCTGGGTGGTGCGGAAGAACTGGATCACCCGTCCGTTGGGCGACCAGCTCGGCGCCTCGTCCTGCCAGCTGTTGGTGAGCAGCCGTTCGCCCTGGCCATCGGGAGTCATGACCCCGATCCTGAAGTTGCCGGCGATCTTGGTGAAGGCGATCAGGTCGCCGCGCGGACTCCATTCGGGCGTGGCATAGCTGGCGCCGCCGAAGCTGATGCGATGCTGGTTCGATCCGTCGGCGTTCATCACATAGATCTGCTGGCTCCCGGATCGGTCGCTTTCGAACACGATCTTGGACCCGTCGGGCGAATAGCTGCCGCCGACGTCGATGGTGGGCGAATTGGTGAGCCGCGTCGACGCGCCGCCGTTGACCGAGACGCGATAGATGTCGGTGTTGCCGCCGACCGCCATCGAATAGAGGATGAAGCGGCCGTCGGGCGAGAAACGCGGCGCGAACGTCTGGTTGACGCTTTCGGTGACGATATGCTGGCGCCCGGTGCCGATGTCGTAGATGTAGATCCGCGGGCTCTTGCCGACATAGCTCAGATAGACGATCTGCTTGTAATCCGGCGAGAAACGCGGCGTAAGCACGACCGACTGGCCGTTGGTCAGGAAGCGATGGTTGGCGCCGTCCGAATCCATGATCGCCAAGCGCTTGACGCGCTTATCCTTGGGCCCGGTCTCGGCGATATAGGCGATCCGGCTGTCGAAGAACGGGCTCTCGCCCGACAGGCGCGCGTAGATGGCGTCGGCGCATTTGTGCGCGGCGCGCCGCCAGTCGGCGGGTGCGAGGATGAAGCCCTGCCGGGTCAGCTCCTGCTTCAGCGCGACATCGTAGAGATAGCAGCCGATGGTCAGCTTGCCGTCCGCATTGGCGCGCACGAAGCCCTGGACCAGCGCCGCCGCGCCGGTGCCCGGCCAATAGGCATAATCGGGTGCCTGCACCTCGGGATAGAGAATCGCGCGCACTGCGCCCGGGCCGATCGGCCGGAACAGCCCGCTGCCGCGCAAATCGGTGACGATGACGTCGGCGATCTGCTTTCCCAAAGCGTCGGTGGGGCCGGCGGCGGTGGCGTCGGCCTGCGGCGTGGCGAGCGCCGGCACCGCGATGACAAGGTCGGCGCTGCCTTCCGCGGTCACGTCGACGCTGAGCGTTCCCGATTCTGCCGGCGGCGAAGGCTGAGACTGCGCCAGGAGCAGCCCCGGCACGAGGGCCGAAGCGAGCGCGAGCAGATAGCGAATGATCCTGGTCATAGCGAAAGTCTCAAGTCGAACGTTACGGTCATCGATTTCCACCCATCATAATATTGCGCCGGAAGCTGGAACGGCGACGCGAGCCTGACCGCCTTGACGGCACGCTCCCGGTGCAGATCGGATTGGGCGCGGTTGCTTGCGTTGATGCCGGTGGTGCCGACGACGGCGACGTTGGTCACCGCGCCGTCGCGCGCCAGATCGATCCGTAGCACGGTCCTCAGCTGGTCCGCATCGGCGCCGGTGGGCGGCTGCCAATAAGGTTTGAGCTGGCGCCGGACTTCAGCGGCGAGCGAGGACTGGACAGCCGAGCTGATCGTGGCCGCCGGCGCTGCTCGCGACCGGCTGTCCGAATCCTGGTCCGAAACCCCCGCCAGCAGGCCCTTGAGGCGGCCGCCGCTGCGCACCGGCGGTTTGGGCTTGGTCTGGGCGGCGGGCGACGCCGGGATCGGTGCCGCCGGCTTGATCGCCTGCTTCGGCGCCGGTGCCGGGGTCGGCGCGGGCGCGGGTTGCGGCGGCGGGGGCGCCGGCTCGACCGGCGCTTCGACCTCCGCCAGCTTGGGCGCTGGCGGCGTTTGGGAGATTTGCGGCGCGCCGCTTTCGAGGCCGACCTCGTCCACCAGCTGCACCTCGATCGCCTGGCGCTTGATCGGAAGCGGCGCGCGGATGGCGAAAAAACCCATCGACAGGATCGCGACGAGCAGGACATGCGCTGCGAAGGCGATGCCGAAGCCGGCCTGCTCGGCGCGATCGATCCTCATCGCTGCGTCTCCGATCCGGTGGTGACCAGCGACACCTTGTTCAGGCCCGCCCGGTTCAGCTCCCCCATCACGCGCATCACCCGGCCGTAGTCGAGGCTGCGGTCGGCGCGCAGGAACACCGCCGGCCCGTCGCCGCCGGCAGCGGCACGGCGCGCGGCGAAGATGCCGGGCAGCCGCGCCTCCTCCACGACTTCGTCGCCTACGAAGATCCGGCCGCTCGCCTCGATCGAGATCTCGAGCGGCTGCTTCTGCTGGTCGAGCGCGCCGGCATTGCTGTCGGGAAGATCGACCGGCACGCCGGCGACGAGCAGCGGCGCCGTCACCATGAAGATGATCAGCAGCACCAGCATGACGTCGACCATCGGCGTCACGTTGATCTCGGCCATCGGCGTCCTTCGCCGCCGGCGCCCGCCGCTGTGCATCGGCCCGATCGCCATCGCTATCGCGCCCGCCGCGACGATGCGGCCGTTGTTTGGCCTGACCTATTCATCGCCATCGCTTGGGGCCCGGTCCTTGACCTTGGGAAAGATGCGCTCGTTCCCGACCATGTTGGCGACCGAATAGGGATCCTCGGCGGTGGTGTACGGGTCCTCCGCCGCCGGCGGCGGTTCGGCCGCTTCGAGCTCGCGGCTGAGATGGGCGTGGAAAGCGTCGGCGAAGCGCACCAGCCGCGCCTCCATGCGGTTGATGCCGTGCGCCATGCGGTTGTAGGCGATCACCGCTGGGATCGCGGCGAACAGCCCGAGCGCGGTCGCGAACAAGGCTTCGGCGATCCCGGGGGCGACCACCGCAAGGCTGGTGTTGTTGGCGCCGGCGATGTCGCTGAAGGCGCGCATGATGCCCCAGACGGTGCCGAACAGGCCGACGAAGGGCGCCACCGATCCGACCGTGGCGAGGATGTTCAGACGGTCCGCGACGCGATCGATCTCGGCCGTCGCCGCCGAATGCATGGCGGTGGCGAGGCGCGCGCGCGTCGCTTCCTTGTCGATCCTCTGGCCGGCCGTCGACTGGCGCCATTCGCCGATGCCGGCGGCGAACACCTTGGCGCTGGGGAATTCGTCGCGCCGGTGCGCCTCGTAGAAGCGGTCGAAATCGTCCGCCTTCCAGAAATCGCGCTCGAACCGCTCGTTCTGCCGGGTCAGCTTCCGGATCCGCATCATATGCGCGAAGATGATCCCCCAGGTGACGATGCTGGCGAGCAGCAGCCCGAGCATCACCAGCTCGACGACGATGTCGGCCTGCAGGAAGAGGGCGAGGGGCGACATGGTCGCATGGGCCCCGCCTGCGGTCGTTGCGCCTGTCACCCGGTTCCTTCCCTTTTCAGCCGTTCGAACGCTTCCACCCAGGCGCGCGGTTGGCGCCTGGGCCGGCCTTGCGGCGTGACGAACGCCGCCGTAACCACCGCATCGGCCAAAGTTTCCCGTCCCCGCATGACTCTCTGATGAATGATGCAGGAGGCCGCGCGTATCTCACGCACCTCGCTCAATACCAAGAGCGCATCGTCGAGCCGCGCCGAAGCGCGATAGTCGATCTCGATCCTTGCCACCGCATAAGCGCCCTCGCCGGCCTCCAGCGCCGTGCGCTGCACGATCCCGAGTGCGCGCAGCATGTCCGAGCGCGCGCGCTCGATGAAGCGCAGGTAGTTGGCGTAATAGACGATGCCGGCTGCGTCGGTGTCCTCATAATAGACGCGCAGCGCGAAATGGTGCGTGCCGCCCACGAAGGCGCCTTCATAGGGTGTGTCGAGGTCGGCTTTCCCCACCGCGCGGGTGATAGGGGCGCGCGATTCGCCTGCAAAGCGTCAAATGCCGAACCGCTCCATTTATGCGGCGACCTCGGTGGCCCGTGCGACGCGCGCGGTTTATCGTCGCATTGCTGTTCGCGAATGACCGGTGCCCACTCATTCGCGCAACGCTTATGAGTCGCCGAACAGCCCTTCCTGCGCGCCTTTGGGCGGCGCGATCCCCAGATGCGTCCAGCCGCGCCCGTTGAGGATCCGCCCGCGTGCGGTGCGCGCGACCAGCCCGAGCTGGATCAGATAGGGCTCGATCACGTCCTCGATCGTATCCCTGGGTTCGGACAGGCCGGCGGCGAGCGTTTCGACGCCGACCGGCCCGCCCTTGTAGATGTCGGCGATCATCATGAGGTAGCGGCGGTCCATCGCGTCGAGCCCGATCGCATCGACCTCCATGCGCGTCAGCGCCCGGTCGGCAACGCGAGCGTCGATTGTCTCGTCGCCGTCGCTGTGCGCGAAGTCGCGGACGCGGCGCAGCAGCCGTCCGGCGATGCGGGGCGTGCCGCGCGAGCGGCGGGCGATTTCGCTGGCGCCGTCGTCGGCGAGGCCGAGGCCGAGCAGCCGCGCGGCGCGCCGCACCACCTGTTCGAGCTCCTCCACCGAATAGAAGTTCAGCCGCACCGGGATCCCGAAGCGGTCGCGCAATGGCGTGGTGATCAGTCCCTGACGGGTGGTCGCGCCCACCAAGGTGAACTTGGGCAGATCGATGCGCACCGAGCGCGCCGACGGCCCCTCGCCGATCATCAGATCGAGCGCGCGGTCCTCCATGGCCGGATAAAGCACCTCCTCGATCGCCGGATTGAGGCGATGGATCTCGTCGATGAACAGCACGTCGCCGTCCTCAAGATTGGTGAGCAAGGCGGCAAGGTCGCCGGACTTGGCGATCACCGGACCCGAGGTGGCGCGGAAGCCGACGCCAAGCTCGCGCGCGATGATCTGCGCCAGCGTGGTCTTGCCGAGCCCCGGCGGGCCGAAGAAAAGCACATGGTCGAGCGCATCGCCGCGGCTCTTCGCGGCATTGATGAAGACGCGCAGATTCTCGCGCGCCGCCTTCTGGCCGATGAATTCGTCGAGCGCCTTCGGACGCAGCGCAGCGTCCATGTCCTCGGGGCGGCGGTCGCCGGTGATGATGCGCTCAGCGTCGGTCAT
>DATFHP010000068.1:0-10618 GCA_035248285.1 Allosphingosinicella sp.
GAGCTGCAGATCGCCAAGCTCGTCCTGGAGTGCGGCCATATCGGCGCATCGGATCGCGTCGGCGACCTCATAGGCTTCCTCGATCGTGTAAGGCGCGATCGTCTCGAACGTCTGCTCGCGATCCCATTCGCATCCGTTCACCGGATCACGCAACCGGCGCATGATCTCGACCAGACTGGAAATCGAGGAAGGGGCTTCGCGCGCTTGCTCTGGATCAGCCATCTAAAAGTCCGATAATATACATTATGTAAAATTCCTCACGGTTTCAGGATCAGCCACCTGTTTTCGACCCCCCAGGCCGACAAGGACGACAGGAAGTTCATTCCGAGCACGTTCGTGTCGCCAAAGCCGTCCGAGATGTGGACCGCAAGATCGCGTCGCTCGATCGGGCCGACATTGAGCGATTGCGCGCGGCCGCGCTGGACCATGATGGCGCCGTTTGCGGTCTGGACCATGGCGACCATTCCATTGGGTTCGATGCCGGCGCGGCGCGCCGTTCGGGTCGATATGCTCGTCACAGTGGCGCCGCTGTCGATCAAAAAGCGCACTTTTTCGCCGTTCAACCGTCCGCCCACCCAAAAATGGCCATCCAGCGACTGGCGGATCCGCAATGTCTTGCCGTTCTCGACGGCGATCGACTCGCCGCGGCCCTCAGCCACGACGCGCCTGCCGAGATCCAGGAAATCGTCCCTCAGCGTGAACGCCGCGAATGCGGCGGCAAAGATCAGCACCCAGGCCAGGAACATCTTGAGCGCCTGGCCGAGCGGTAGCCGCCGCACCGAAAAGGCGCTGGCGACCAGGATCAGGCAGCCGACAAGATAGACGAAATCAAGCGCTTGGCTGTCTGTGCTCACAGCATGACCTCCAGGCCGTCATAGCCCGGCTCGACGCCGTTCGGCAGCCCGGCGGCGAGCACGCGATAGTCCATGCTGTTGTCCATATGGGTCAGGATCGCACGGCCCGGCGCGATGCGCGCGATCCATTCCAGCGCCTGGTCGAGATGCGGGTGCGTGGGATGCGGCCGCCTTCGCAGCGCGTCGACGATCCACAGGTCGATGCCCTCGAACAAGGTGATCATATCATCGGTCAATACGTTGAAATCGGTAGAATATCCAATCGACTTTCCATCCGCGTCGAAGCGAATCCCCGCCGACGTGATGGGGCCGTGCGGCTGATCGACGATACCGACCTGGATCGGCCCGATTGCAAACGAATCGAGCAGCAGCCGTGGCTCCGCGACGCGCGGATAGCCGCTGTGGCCATCGAAGACGTAGCCGAAGCGCGAACCCAGGCTCTGCAGCGTTTCGGCACGCGCATAGCCCGGGATCGGCTCGCCTCGATAATGGAAGATCTGCCGCAAATCGTCGATGCCGTGGCAATGATCGGCATGATCGTGCGTCCAGATCACCGCATCGATCGCGGTCACTCCAGCATCGAGCAGCTGCACGCGCAGATCGGGGCTGGTGTCGACCAGGATGCAGGTTCCTCGATGCTCGACCAGGATCGACACCCGGCTGCGTCGGTTGCGGGGCTCCGAAGGGTCGCAATCGCCCCAGTCGTTGCCGATGCGCGGCACGCCCGAGGAGGTGCCGCAGCCCAATATCCGCACCTTCATTCAATCCACCTTGGCATTCGGTCCACCTCGGCGTTCAGGCCGCCTTGGCGAAGAGCGTTCGGAAATTGGCGCTGGTCGCTTCGGCAAGCTCCTCCAGCGACTCGCCGCGCAGCGTGGCCAGAAAGCGTGCGGTGTCGGCGACGAACGCCGGCTCGCAAGGCCGGCCGCGGTGCGGCACCGGCGCCAGAAAGGGTGAATCGGTTTCGATCAGCAGCCGATCGAGCGGCAATTTTCGTGCCGTTTCCTGGAGATCGCGTGCATTCTTGAAAGTCACGATGCCCGATATCGAAATGTAGAGGCCGAGGGCGAGCGCCTTCAGCGCGAAGGCTTCGCTGGCGGTGAAGCAGTGGATGACGCCCTGGAAACGGCCCTCCCCCATCTCTTCCTCGAGGATCGCTGCGGTATCGTCCTCGGCGTCGCGCGTATGGATGATGATCGGCAGCCCGGTCTTGCGTGCCGCCGCGATATGGTTGCGAAAGCTGATGCGCTGGCGTTCGCGGTCCGAGCGGTCGTAATAATAATCGAGCCCGCTCTCGCCGATCGCGATCACGCGCGGATGGGCCGCCTTGTCGATCAACGTCTTGGTTTCGATCGCGATATGGCTGTCGGCGTCATGCGGATGGATGCCGACCGAGGACCAGATGTCGTCTTCCCGCTCCGCGACGCCGATCACCTCATCCCATTCGGCCGCACGCGTCGAGATGTTGAGCATGGTGGTCACCCCGGCCTCGCGCGCACGCGCGATCGCGCCGGCCTGGTCCTCGACCAGCCCTTTGTAATTGAGGTGGCAATGGCTATCGACGAACATCAGCCTTCCGCCGGCAATTCGATCCTCGGGAAGATGGGGGTCGGTGTGCCGAGGCGAAAGCCCGATGCGGCCAGCGTCGCATAACTTCCTCCGTCGCCGATCGCGGCATAGCCGCGCGCCCCGATCGCGATGCCCATCTGGTCGAGCAGGCGTTCCGTCGCGGCCGGGATGACCGGGCTGATCGCGATGGCGAGATCACGGATCGCGACGAACAGGGTCGCCAGCACGGCCTTCATCCGCTCCGGATCGCTCTTGCGAAGCGTCCACGGTGCCTGCACGTCGATATATTGATTGCAGGCGAACACCGCACGCAGCCACGCCTCGATACCCTGCGACAGCGCCAGATCCGCAAAGGCTTCAGGAACCTCTTTGCCGGCTGCCCCGGTCACGGCGGCGAGCAGCGCGTCGTCGGCCGCCTCGCGCCTCCCCCCGCTGGGCAATATTCCGTCGCAATATTTGGCGATGAACGAAAGCGTGCGCTGGGCGAGATTGCCGAAGCTGTTGGCGAGATCGGCGTTGACGCGCGCGACGATCGATTCCTCGCTGTAGCTGCCATCCTGCCCGAACGTGACCTCGCGCAGCAGATAGTAGCGCAGCGCGTCGACCCCGAAGCGCTCGGCCCAGGACAAGGGATCGACGACGTTGCCGGTCGATTTGGACATCTTCTCGCCGCGGTTGAGCAGAAATCCGTGCCCGAACACCTGGCGCGGCAACGCGATTCCCGCCGACATCAGGAAGGCCGGCCAATAGACCGCATGGAAGCGCACGATATCCTTGCCGATGATATGGACATCGGCTGGCCAGAACCTGGCGTAGGCCTTTGTGTCGTCGGGATATCCAAGGCCGGTCAGATAGTTGGTGAGCGCGTCGACCCAGACGTACATCACGTGATTTTCGCTGCCCGGCACCTTCACGCCCCAATCGAAGCTGGTGCGCGACACCGAAAGGTCGCTGAGCCCGCCTTCGACGAAGCGGATCACCTCGTTGCGGCGCGCCTCGGGCCGGATGAATTCGGGGTTGTCGCGATAATGCGCCAGCAAGGGCTGCTGGTAGCGCGACAGGCGAAAGAACCAGCTTTCCTCCACCGTCCATTCGACCGGCGTTCCCTGCGGCGACAATTTCTCGCCATTCTCGCCGGCGACCAGCTCCTTCTCGTCATAATAAGCTTCGTCGCGGACCGAATACCAACCTTCGTAGCGGTCCAAATAAAGGTCGCCGGCGGCCGCCATCGCGTTCCAGAGCGCGCGGCTGGCGGCGTGATGCTCGGGCTCGGTGGTGCGGATGAAGCGATCGTAGGAAATGTTCAGACGATCGTCCATCTCCTTGAACGCAGACGACATTTCTGACGAGAATGCGGCCGGATCGACGCCTTTTGCACGCGCCGCCTGGGCCATTTTTAGGCCATGCTCGTCGGTGCCGGTGAGGAAGAAGACATCGCGTCCGGCGGCGCGCTGGAAGCGCGCGATCGCGTCTGTGGCGATGGCTTCATAGGCATGGCCGATGTGCGGGGGACCGTTGGGATAACTGATGGCGGTCGTGATATAATAAGGATCAGCCATCGGCCTGCCGCGGTGCCAGCGCCGCGAGCATCCCGGCCAGCTCGAAGACGACGCTTTGTGGATCGAGCGAGAGCCTGAGTGCGCTCCCGGCCAGGTCCTGCGCCCTTTCCCACAAGCCGAGCGCCTCGGCAAGCGCCCTCCCGCGACGCTCGCGCGCCCGCGCCGCGATCAGCGACGGCGCGCGCCGCAGGAACGCCTCGTAGCGCGGCTGGGCAGCCTTGAGCGCCAGGCTCTGCGCCAGCGCGCTGCGCCGCGCATTGGTGCGATCGCCGCTGCGCGCAATCTCCTCCATCGATCGGTCGAGTGCATCGATGTCGAGCCCCCTGAACGCCAGCGCGCGGCCCGGGCAGCCCTCCCCTACCCCGCATAAGCTGTTGATTTCCTTTTCATCTGCGTCCGGAAGGGCGGCACGAAGCGCTGACGTCATGGCGTCCGCGGCCAGCGGCGCAAGGCGCAGCTGCCGGCAGCGCGACCGGATCGTCGGCAGCAGCCGGCCCGGGGCGTGGCTGATTAGAAGAAACAGGCTGAGCGGCGGCGGCTCCTCGAGGTTCTTGAGCAATGCGTTGGCGGCATTGCGTTCCAGATCGTCCGCCGAATCGATGATGACCACACGCCGCGGCGACATCGACGGCGTGGTCGTGAACAGCCGCTGGAGGCTGCGCACCTGATCGACGGTGATGTTGCGGGCGAGCTCGCCCGAATCCTCGCGCGGGAGACGCTCGAGCCGCATGAGATCGGGATGACTTCCCGCCTGCACCAGCTTGGCGGTGGGATGCGCCTCCGGGACGTCGAGGCCGTCCACGCCATCGAGGTCGATCGCGGGATCGGCCGCCTCGGCAAGCAGCCGCAGCGCCGCCTTGCGCGCGAACAGGCCTTTTCCGACCCCTTCGGGACCCGCGATCAGCCAGGCGTGATGCATGCGCCGGCTCGCCATGCCCTCGCGAAAGGCGGCGACGGCCTCGTCATGCCCGAACAGCGGACTCACAGATAATCCTCGATCGCCGCGACCAGGCGCGCGGTCACCTGATCGGCGCTTCCTTCGGCATCGATCAGGCGAAAACGCGTCGGCTCATTTTGCGCCAATGCTGTGAAAGACGATACAACCTGTTGATGATAAGGGCTTTCCCGTCCACCAATGCGGTCGCTGGCGCTGCCGTCGCGGGCGCGCGCGCGGCTGTCGCCGTCGGCAAGCTGGAGCAGCAAAGTGCGGTCGGGATAGAAGCCGCGGCTGCCGATCGCGTGAAGCTGGCGGATCGCATCCTCGCCGAGGCCGCCAGCCGCGCCCTGATAGGCGATCGAGCTGTCGACGAACCGGTCGCAGATCACCCACCGGCCGGCTTCGAGCGCAGGCAGGATGGTGCGTGTGAGATGATCGGCGCGCGCCGCTGCGAACAGCAGCGCCTCCGCCTCGACGCTCCACCTTTCCGCTTCGCCGCCCAGCAGCAATTCCCGGATCGCTTCGGCGCCCGGGCTACCGCCGGGCTCGCGCGTCTCCACCACCTCATGGCCGTAGGCGCGAACGGCGGCCGCAAGCCGCCCGGCCTGGGTCGATTTGCCCACTCCCTCGCCCCCTTCGAGCGTGATGAAGCGGCCCGGCACGCTCAGATGAAGGAGGTCAGGCCGGCCCAGACCCGATCGAAGAACCCGGCCTTGCCGATGGCCGTCGCGGCCACCAGAGGCATGACCTGCGGCGCCGTGTCGCCGGTGGTGACGACCAGGTCGGCGACATGCTGGCCGGCGGCGATCGGCGCCTTGACCGGGCCGTCGTAGACGACCTTGACCCGGATGTTGCTCTGCAGAAGGCCCGCCGGCAGCGTGACGGCGAGGTTGCGCGGCGCGATCAGCCCGACCTCGTCGTCGTCGCCGAGCTGGACCTTGGCCTTGCCGATCTGCCTTCCCTTGGCCAGCAACGGTTGCGACTGCCAGGCATGAAAGCCCCAGTTCATGAACTTGACCGATTCCTCGATCCGCTGATTGAAGCTGCCGAGGCCGGCGACCACCATGACGATACGGCGACCGTTCTGCTCGGCCGATCCGGTGAAGCCATAGCCGGCTTCCTCGGTATGACCGGTCTTGAGCCCGTCCGCGCCGGGCACGCGCCCGAGCAAGGGGTTGCGGTTGGCCTGGGTGATCGGATCGCCTGCCCCCAGGGTACGTCCCCAGGTGAATGAATTTTGGGCGTAGAATTGGCGGTAGAGATCGGGCGTGGTCTCGATCGTCGCCTGGGCGAGGCGCGCCAGGTCTCGCGCGGTGGTGAAGGTGACGCCCTCGTCGGGCCAGCCGTTCGAATTTCCGAAATGGCTGTTGTTCATGCCCAGCCTTTGCGCCTCCGCGTTCATCAGTGCGGCGAAGGCAGGCTCGGTCCCGGAAATGCATTCGGCGACGACCACGCTCGCGTCGTTGCCGGAAAGAGTCACCACGCCGTGGAGCAGGTTGCGCAGACTCACCTGTTCGCCAGGCGACAGGAACATCGTCGATCCGGCCTGCGGGCCGTGCCATTGCTGCCACGTTTCAGGGCGAACCGTGCACATCTGATCGAGCCTCGCCTTGCCCTGCTTGATGAGGTTGAAGGCGATGTGCGCGGTCATCATCTTGGCCATCGAGGCCGGCGGCATCCGGCGATCGGCATCCCTCGAATAAAGCGTCGCGCCCGACGAGAGATCCTCCATGAAGGCGATCGGCGCCGGCGTATCGAAGGGCGGTGCGGCGGCGATCGCCGGAATGGCGGCAGCAAGCCCAAGCGATCCTATAATCAATGCCTTACGCTTCATAGGTGCGATCAATCCTTATCATTGCGCAGTGCGATGTCGGGTCTGCGCTTATTAGCCAAAGCCCGGCGCTTGTTCCAGCGGCATCAGCGCGCGATGGCGTCGGCGAGCAAGCCCACCGACAGAGCGTAGAAGTTCGAGCAATTATAGTCGAGGATGGTGCGATAATTGGTCGTGAGCAGATAGCCGGGGGCGCCCGGTCCATCGGGCTCGATCAGGCTCGCCAGCTCGTCGTCGCGAGGCCAGCTGCCCTCCTGGGCCGTGAAGCCCAGCCGCCGCCATTCGCCAATCCGAAGCCACTTGCTATGGCGTTCGTAGACACGCGTGCACCGCGACGGATGCAGGCGGTTGGCCAGCGCCTTGCGGTCGATGCCGGCCGGAACGCGCACCTTGACGCCCCACGGCACATTGGGCTTCCAGCCCGCGTTGCGCAGATAATTGGCGATCGAAGCCAAAGCGTCGAGCTGGCTCGTCCAGATGTTGGGGCGCCCGTCGCCATCGGCGTCCACGGCAAGGCGCAAATAGACGCTGGGCAGGAATTGCGGATAGCCCGTCGCTCCCGCCCAGCTGCCTTTGAGCTGGCTGCGCGGAATGCCGCGATCGACCAGCTTGAGCGTGGCGATGAATTCGTCGGCGAAGAGCTGCCGGCGGCGCCCTTCATAGGCCAGCGTCGCCAGCGAATCGAGCAGGTCGAACCCGCCGGTGACGGTGCCGTAACTCGTCTCGTGTCCCCAGATGGCGACCAATATCGACGGCGAGACGCCATAGCGGCGGCCGATGTCGTATAATTGGGCGCGATTGGCCGAAAGCCGGTCCGCGCCGCGCGCGATCAGGCTCGGAGTCACGTGGTCGCGGCGATAGGGCTCGAACGGCGGAATCGAAGGCGCCCCCCCCACCCCGCCGGGCTGCGCCTGGTCGAGCTCGATGGTGCGGCGATTGAAGCGGAGGTTGGGAAAGATGCGCTCGATCGTGGCGAAGCCGACTCCGGACGCGAGCGCCTGCGCCCTCAGCTGGGGCAGATAGGCCTGGAAGCCCGCATCGGTGAGGCCGCTTGCCTGCGCATCCGCGCGGCCCACCGGGGACGGCGTGAAAACGGCAAGAGCAGCTGCAAGCACACACAAGAAACGCATGACACAATCCCTGAACGGATGCGTCTTTTGCCACACAATCGGCGCGGCGTGAATCCCGCATGGCGATCTGCTTGCACCAAATGCCGACAAGACCTTAAGGGTCTGGATCTCTCGCGCGATCGGCCGCGATGGAAGCCGGGCTGGGATGGGTGGCCGAGTGGTTTAAGGCAGCGGTCTTGAAAACCGCCGTGGGTGCAAGCTCACCGTGGGTTCGAATCCCACCCCTTCCGCCAACCGGCCCGCAAGCGCTTGATTACAAACTGATCCCGCGACGGGACGGCGAATACTTCCTGCTCGACATCGACAGACATTTAACCGAAATTTAGATTTGGGCCGTTGCGAGTCGTGTATGGCCCGCGTGAGTTTCGCCGCCGGGGGCGCAATGAGGCGGCTTTCGGCGACAAAGATTCGCCGCGATCCGATCGCAAGGGGAAGTTCGTGTCCGGAATTGACCTCTTCCTGTCCTACAGTCGTGAGGACCGCGCAGCGGTTCGGCACATCGCCGAATCGTTCGAGGCGGAAGGCTTCGCCGTGTGGTGGGATGCGGCGCTGCAATCGGGCCAAACCTTCGACGAGGTGATCGAGCAGCGGCTGAAGGAAGCCAAGGCGGTGGTCGTGCTGTGGTCGCCGCGCTCGGTGACTTCCCGCTGGGTCCGGGCCGAAGCCACGCTCGCGGACCGCAAGAACAAGCTCGTCCCGGCGATCATCGAACCGTGCGACCGCCCGATCGCGTTCGAGCTCACCCACACCGCCGACTTGTCCGAATGGACCGGCGACACGCGCGACCCGGGCTGGCGCGCGTTCGTCAAGGATGTCCGGGCGCTAGTCCAGAAAGCCGGCGGTCATGAGGCCGCGGCCCCGGCCGTATCCAAGCCGCATGTCGAACCCGTGCACACGCATCGGCCGGCCCCGGCCGTTCAGGCGCCAAGCCGCGCGCAGCCGCATAGCCAGGACGACGATGTGGTCTTCGCTTCGCGGGCGCGGGCACAAGTCGAGCCGCCGCCGGAGCCGAGCGTCCCGGCCGCGCCGCCGAACATCGACGTTTCGGACGAAAATGAAGAGGTCCACGCGCTTCGAATCAGCGACGGCCTCGACAGCGAGGAAATCTTCATCGTTGGCGCGGCGGGCCTCAAGATCGGCCGGACGTCGCCCGCAGATGCGGTCATTTCGCACCCCAGCGTGTCGCGCCAGCATTGCGTGATCGGGCTTGCCAACGACGAGCTCCTGGTCACCGACCTCAGCTCCACCAACGGCACCTTTATCGACGATGAGCGCGTCGCACGCGCCGCCGTGCTGCCGGTCGGATCGACCCTGCGCGTCGGGCAAGTCTCGCTGACGCATGAAGTGGGGATTCGCGAGCAGGTCCTGCGGCCCAAGAGCGGCCCCGGCACCAACCGGCGCGGCGGCATGCGACCCGCGCGTCTCGCCATCGCACCCTAGACGCCTGGCGCTGGGTTTTACTTCCGACTGTTACGCGGGGCGCTGACCGGGGCCCGGCCGGCTACTGCTGCTTGACCAGGAACTGGACGTAGGCGCGAGTCTGCTGCGCCTGCTTGATCAGGCGGTCGGCATCCCGATCCGAATTCACGCCGCGAATCGAGTCGCGCAGAGTCTTGAGATTCGCGTCGTAGCTGCGGGCCAGCGCGGCATTCTGGCTGTTGCCGGAGCGCATGACCTGCTTGGCCATGCCGCGGGCGCTGTCGACGATGCCGTAGAATTGCGACAGCTTGGCCGAGGACACTCCGCCGCTACTCGATTCCGATGCTGACGAGCTGGAGCTTGCAGTTGCCGATTTCGTCGGGGTCCTGGTGACCTCCGGTGTTGATCCGGCCCTTTGCGCCGCGGCGGCCTTCGCCTGCGCCTTCTGGATTGCCGCCAGCCGGGCCTCGGCGGCGGCCGCCTTGGCTTGCTCCTTCTTCAACGCATCGGCCGAGTTCGTCTGGGCGCTGGCCTGCTGCGCCGCGTCGGGCGCAATCGCGCCTGCCTCGTTGCCTGTCGCATTGACGTCGGCCGCATTCTGATCGGCCCCCGGCGTACCGAGAACGAGGTCGGCATTACCGCCGACGTCGGTCGCCGCGGCGTTGACTGTCGACGGCTCGGGCGCGCCGCCTCCGCGGCTGAACATGGCGATCCCGCCAACCGCGGCCAGCAGGACCACCGCGCCGGCGCCGACCAGCATCGGAGTCTTCGACTTGGTGCCCGGCTCTTTCGGGGCGGCGGCTTTCTTGGGTGCTTTCGCTGGTTTTGCAGCCGTCGCGACAATCGCCGCTTCTTCCGCTTCCGCCGCCTCTTCTTCATCGGGCTCGGGTTCGGCCGCGATCGGCTCGGGCGCGGCGGCGATCTTCTTGGACGTCGTCGTCTCGCGGCCGATGCGCTTGAACTTGACTTGCTTGGGGTCGTTCGGGACGCCGGTTTCGACCAGGTTCGACGCATCGGTCGTGCCGACCGGGATGATCTCCTCCGATTCGACCTGCGTCGCGATGAAGCGCGTCGCGTCTTCCGCGCCGTCCTCGGTTTCCGTGTCTTCCTCGAGGCTCTTGCCGAACATCGCGAGCCAATCGCCGATCGACTGGGGCCGGTCTTCGGGCTTGACCACCATCGCTGCGTCGATCGCCGCGAGGAACTTCTTGCCGTAGCCGGGCCATTTGCCGCCGGCGAGCGGATTGCCGAGCCCGGCATGGAGCCGCTCGAGCACCTCCGGCGGCTTCTCCCCGGTCACGCACTCGTACATCACCACG
>DATFHP010000069.1:0-40104 GCA_035248285.1 Allosphingosinicella sp.
CGAAGAAGCCGCGGCTCCGCCCCGCGCTCCCGTCCGGCCCCGCACCACGACCCGCGCGGCGGCGCCTGCGACCGTTGCCCCGCCGGCGGTCAAAGCGACTCCGGCACCGACTCTCGCGCCTCAGCCGGCACCCGTCGCGCTTGCGCCGGTTCCGGTGCCCGTCGCCCAGCCCGATGCCGCCGCCGCGCCGGCATCCGTCAACCAGCCGCCCGCGATCGCACCCACCGCCACCGACAATCGCGCTGCCATCCTATGGTCGGGCCTGCTCGCGGTCGGCGCACTGCTGCTCGGGCTTGCCACCTATCTGATGATCCGCCGGCGGCGCCGCGAACGCGCGCTTTACGAGGAGGCCGACGTCAACCGGATATCGCACCGGGACCTCGCGGCCGCTTATTCGGGCATGCCCGCGGACGGCTTCGCGGCGACGGCAGCAGCCCCCGGGGCGGGCGGGCCCGAGCTGCAGTTCCTGGTGCGACCGGTCCGCGCCGGCGTCACCGGCGACGATGCCCATGTCGAATTCGAGCTGACCGTCGACAACAAGGGCTCGGCACCGGCGCATGACGTGCGCGTCTCGACCTGGATGTTCCCCGCCGGGACACCGCGGGGCACCGAGATGGAGCGCATGCTGATCCAGGGTAAATCGGAGTTTCGGCTTACCGATGTCGATGCCGGCGAAGCCCGGCGGATCGATCGCGCGCATACGCTGTCGACGTCCGCGATCGACAAGGACAGCGTGCTCCCCGTGGTTGCTGCCGAAGCGCGCTATCGCGCCGGCGACGGCGTCGAAAGGCGTGCTACGGCGCGCTTCGCGATCGGGGTTCCGATGGAGGGCGAGCTGGCCCATTTCGATCTCGACAACCCCTCGGGCATGCACGACGATGTCGAAGCGAGGCCGCTCGAGGAGGTGCCGGGCTGAGCGCCTGCCCTTGGTTGACGATCATGTTTTCGGGCGCCGCCCTCCCGCTCCGGGAGGGCGGTCTTTTTTCCGGCGCTTTGGCGCGTGCGCGCCTTATGCTATGAACGGCCGGGGGCGGCGCCGACCGCCGTACGGCCGGGCAGCCGCACCGAGATATGGAGGGTGCCATGGCCGTCGCTCACGTTGCTCCGCTTGCTCACCGACACGAAGACCCGATTCCGATCCGCGCGATCGGCGCCGCCGACCTCAACGCAGCGCTTCGCGACGGCTGGCACGATTTCCTGCGTTTCCGCGGCGATGTGATGCTGGTCAGCCTGATCTACCCGCTGATCGGCATCGCCGCTGCAGTCGTGACGCTGGGCGGCAATCTACTGCCCTTCTTCTTCCCGCTCGCGGCCGGTATTTCGCTGCTGGGTCCGGTGGTCGCGATCGGCTTCTATGAGCTGGCGCGGCGGCGCGAGGCCGGCCTCGAGACGGACTGGTCCAACTTCTTCGATGTCCAGAGGCGGCCCGCCGCGAAGGAAATCGGCGCAGTCGCCGGGCTGCTCCTCGCGATATTCGCTTTATGGGTGTTCGTCGCCGGATCCTTGTTCCTGGCTTTGTGGGGACCGGGTTCGCCGCCATCGATCGCGGCGTTCGCGAAATGGCTGTTCACCACCGGCGAGGGTTGGACGCTGATCGTCGCCGGCAACGCGATCGGCGCCGCCTTCGCCTTGCTCGTGCTCGCGATCAGCGTGGTGTCCTTGCCGATGCTGGTCGACTGCCGCGTGAATGCGCGCACCGCGGTGAGCGCATCGGTGCGCGCCTTTCGCGCCAATCCCGCTGCGATGATCCGCTGGGGCCTGACCATCGCCCTGCTGCTCGTGCTGGGATCGCTTCCCCTGTTCGTGGGCCTGGCGGCGGTGTTGCCCTGGCTAGGCTATGCCACCTGGCACCTTTACACCCGACTGATCGACCGCGACGCGCTCGCCGGGCGCAGGGAGTGACATCCGGGCCATCGGCCGGATGACGGCGCATGACGATCGCTGGCCGGCGCTGGAATGGAGCGAGTGGCGCGCGTCGGCGCTGACGCTCCAGCTATGGATGCAGATCGTCGGCAAGATTCGCCTCGCGGCGACGCCCTGGCTCAACCATAGCTGGCACGTCCCCTTCTATCTCTCGGCGCGCGGTCTCGCGACCTCGCCGATCTTTCATGGCAATGGGGCCTTCGAATTCGAGTTCGATTTCCTCGCCCATCGCCTGCGCTATCGCGACAGCAACGACGCCGAGGAGACGCTGCCGCTCGGGCGGCAAAGCGTCGCGGCATTCCACGCCGGCCTGTTCGCGCTGCTGCGCCGCCACGGCGTCGAGATCGCAATCCATGACTATCCGAACGAGCTGCCCGATCCGATCCGCTTCACCGACGATGATGTCCATGCGGCTTATGATCCGGATGCGGTGCGGCGCTTCTGGCGCATCCTGCTCAGCGCCGACGCGCTGCTGAAGCAATTTCGCACGGCGTTCCTCGGCAAGGCGAGTCCGGTCCACTTCTTCTGGGGCAGCTTCGACCTCGCCGTGACTCGCTTTTCGGGCCGCCCCGCGCCGCCCCACCCCGGCGGCGTGCCCCATTTGCCCGATGCCGTCGCCCGCGAGGCCTATTCGCACGAAGTCAGCAGCGCCGGATTCTGGCCGGGCAACGACGCCTATCCCCACGCCGCATTCTATTCCTATGCCTATCCGGCGCCCGAGGGCTTCAGCAATGCGCCGGTGCAGCCTGCCGAGGCCCGGTTCGAGCCATCCTTGGGAGAATTCCTGCTGCATTACGACGACATGCGCAGCACCCCCGATCCGGCGCAAAGCCTGTTGGCGTTTCTCGACTCGACCTACCGGGCCGCCGCCGATCTCGCCCATTGGAACCGAGCGGCGCTCGAATGCGCTGTCGGCCTGGCGGGCAGACCGCGATCGGTGTGAGGCCGCGCGACGGTGGAACTCGCCCTCGCCTGGGCCTATCGTCGCGCAACCGTTACCCGCGAAAAAAGGAGCAATTGATGAGCAAGATCGAAAATATCCCGGTGAAGACGATCGACGGCCAGGCCGCCTCGCTTGGTGACCACGCGGGCAAGGTGCGGCTGGTGGTCAACGTCGCGTCGAAATGCGGGCTCACGCCGCAATATGCGGCGTTGGAGGCGATCTACGAGAAATATCGCGATCGGGGCTTCGAGGTCCTCGGCTTCCCGGCCAACGACTTTGCCGGCCAGGAGCCCGGCGGCAACGAGGAGATCCAGCAATTCTGCGAGACCAATTACGGCGTCACATTCCCGATGTTCGCCAAGATCGCCGTGACCGGCGAGCAACAGCATCCTCTCTATAAGGAACTCACCGCCGCCCAGCCCGAGGCTGCCGCGAACGAAGGCGAGAGTTTCCGCGAGAAGCTCAAAGGCTATGGGATGATTCCGAACCCCGAGCCCGGCGTGCTGTGGAACTTCGAGAAGTTCCTCATCGACCGCGAGGGCGAGGTCGCCGCGCGCTTTTCGCCCGACGTCGCGCCCGATGATCCGATGGTGACCGGCGCGATCGAAAAGGAGCTGGCGGATCAGACCGTCGGATAGGATGGCCGGATGTCGGTCCAGCTCAATCATGCGATCGTCTGGTGCAGCGACAAGGAACGCTCCTCGGCCTTCCTGGCGGAGATGCTGGGACGGCCGCCGGCGACCGACTTCGCGCACTTCAAGGTGGTCGCGCTCGACAATCGGGTATCGCTGGATTTCATGCAGAAGGACGGTCCGGTCGCACGGCAGCATTATGCCTTTCTGATCAGCGAGGAGGCGTTCGACGCGGTCTCCGATCGGATCCGCGCGCGAGGCCTCGACCATTGGGCCGATCCTGCACGGACCCAACCCGGCCGGATCAACCGTCACGACGGCGGCCGCGGCGTCTATTTCGAGGATCCGGACGGCCATTTGCTGGAGGTGATCACCAGACCATACGGAGGCTGAGGCTCGGGCAAGGCGCCTTCAGGCGCTCAGCGCATCCGCCAGCCGGAGCATGAAGGCGGCGCCGCGTTCGACCTGCGCCACCTCGATATATTCGTCGGGCTGGTGCGCCTGCTCGATCGAGCCGGGGCCGCACAGCACGGTCGAAAATCCGGCCTGCTGGAATTGGCCGGCCTCGGCCGCGAAGACGACCGCGCGCGCCGGGCCGTTATCGCCGGCGATCCGCCGCGCGAGGCGCTCGGCCTCCCCGTCCGGCTCCGGCGCGAGCGCCGGGGCATTGGAGCGGCGCGCGACGACGACGCCGCTGTCGGCAAAGCGCGCCTTCATCGCTTTGTCCATCGCCGCCGCTTCGGCCATGAACGGCGCGATCGCCGCGTCGGGATCCAGCCCCGGCGGGCATCGCAGATCGAACGCGAACACGCATTGGCGCGCGAGGATGTTGACGGCGGTGCCGCCATTGACCTGACCGATCGTCAAGGTCGCGTGCGGCGGCAGGAACGGCGAGTCGGCCGGCGCCGCCGCTTCGAGCCGCTCGGCAAGCATCGCAAGGCCGTGCATCAGCCGGACCGCCGCCATATTGGCGGACAGGCCGAGGTGGGTCAGGCTCGAATGCGCTTCATGACCGGTGACGGTGACGATCCAGGTCGCGATCGCCTTGTGCGCGCTGACCACCTCCATATTCGTCGGCTCGCCGACGATTGCGGCCGCCGGCCGCGGCAGGTGCGCCGCCATATCGGCGATCATCGCCGGCGCCCCGACACAGCCGACCTCCTCGTCGTAGGTGAAGGCGAGGTGCACCGGCCGGGCCAGCCTCGCGAACAGCGGCGCCGCGGCGAGACCCAGCGCGAGAAAGGTCTTCATGTCGCAGGTCCCGCGCCCGAACAATCGATCGCCGCGCCGTGTCAGGGAGAAGGGATCCGAATGCCAATCCTGGCCGTCGACCGGCACGACATCGCTATGTCCGGACAGCACCACGCCGCCTTCGGTCGCGGGTCCCAGCGTCGCGTAAAGGTTAGTCTTGCTGCCATCAGCGTTGGCGATGCGCGCGCCGGTCACGCCGAGCGAGGCGAGCCTCGCCTCGACGAAAGCGATCAGCGCGAGGTTCGAATTGCGCGACGTCGTGTCGAAGGCGACCAGCCGGGCGAGCAGCTCGGTCGCTTCGGCGGCGAGGGTTTCCACGGAGGGAAGGCGGGCGGGCATGACGCCGACGCTACCGGCGCGCGGCGGGCAGAGCCAGCCCCAAGGCAAGATATCATCGGCCGGATGCGAGTCCCCGCGCGAGCGGAAAATACATCCAAAATGGACCTAACTGTCTGCCCGCTCTCTTCTTTTTTTCTTGCATGCCGTCAAAAAGGCTGGAATCCTCCCTCCTTGGCCGGCCGCCTGGACATTCAAAATCCTGGCGACGTCGGCGGGGGGAATACCGGACGATGCTTCTAAAAGTGAAGGCAGCGGCTTGCGCCGCGATGCTGCTCTTGGCCTGCGTGTGGGCTTCCGCGCCCGCCCGCGCGCAAGAGAAATCGGCGATCAAGGAAGGCTTCACCCTCCCCGCCGGTTCCGCGAAGATCCTTTTATTCCGTCCGAGCATCAAGGTCGGCGCGCAATCGACCGGCGGCCTGTTCGAACCCAATGCCGATTGGACCGATGAAGCGAAAACGAATATCGGCGCCGCGCTGTCCGCCATGCAGTCGAAGCTCGGCAACCAGATCATCGTTCCCGAGGAGCCGGTGGGAGAAGCAGCGCAAGTCCTGGCGGAATATCGCGCCTTGTTTTCGACGGTTGCCGGGGCAGTGATCACCTACAAATTCTTTGCCGGCAACAGATTGCCGACCAAGAAACGGGAGGGCGTTTTCGACTGGACGCTGGGGCCGGGCGTCAAGGACATCCCGGGCGCTGCGGAGGCCGATTATATCCTTTTCATCTACACCGAGGATCAATTCGGCTCGACGGGTCGAAAGGCCGTTCAATTGTTGGCGGCCTTGGCCCGTGTTCACGTGGAATCGGGGGTACACAAGGGCTTTGCCGGACTGGTGGATATCAGGACAGGCGACCTGGTCTGGCTCAATGCGGACCTTCGCATGGGCGGAGACGTCAGGACCACGGAGGGAGCGCAGAAGCGCGTGACGCAGCTGCTTGAGGATTTCCCGGGACGGCCCCTCGCCACTGGAACCGGCGCGAAATAGTGAGGCGCAGGCTTCCTCCGTCGGCCGTCGCCGTGATGGCAGCGATGTGGTTCGCCGGTCCCGCTGCGGGCGCGCCCGTCAAATCGAAGCAGGCGCAGCTGCCGCCTTATGCAGGCGCCTATCAGCCGCAAGGCGTCGACGAACGCGGCATCTGGATGGAAGCCGATGAAGACGAGCGTGCGCTGAGGGATTCCAGGTTCGTGATCCACGACGCGCCGTTGGAGGGATTCATTCACGGCGTGCTTTGCCGCACCGTCGGTGCCGATCGTTGCAACGGCGTTCGCATCTATATCGTGCGGGTTGCGGCGCCCAACGCGGATATGGCGCCGAACGGATTCATGCGGATTTGGACCGGCCTGCTGCTGCGGGTACGAAGCGAGGCCGAACTGGGTGCGGTGCTGGCCCATGAATTCGGGCATTTCGAGGAGCGTCATACCCTGGCCGCATACCGACAACAGCGACGTGCCGGAGATATCGCCGCTTGGGCTTCGTTTCTGGGCAGCGGCGGAGCGATCGTGCAAATGTCCGCGATCGGATCAATCTTCTCGTTCAACCGGAACCAGGAACGCGCGGCTGACTCGCGGGCCTTCGTCTATCTGGCCTCCTCGCCCTACCGACCGGGCGCTGCGGCAGACTTTTGGGAACGTATGATGGATGAGGCGGATGCCACGGCGGCAGGCCGCAAACAGAGAAGCCATCGCTATGACCGCGTGGCCTTCTTTGCCACCCACCCGCCCGATCTGGAGCGAGCGACCACCCTTCGCGCCAGAGCCGTGAAGGAGGGTGACGAGGGCGAAGACGCCGTAGCAGGCTATCGGTCGGCGCTGGCCAAATGGCGCCCCGAATTTCTGGCGGATCAACTCAAACTCAACGATTTCGCGGGCAGCGAATATCTTCTCGGTCAGCTGGCCGAGGACGGCTGGACCGCGGATCTGCTGTTCGCACGCGGAGAGCTCTACAGGCTCCGCGGCAATCCTCGCGACCTCGTCTCCGCAGCGCAATTCTATCGCGACGCGATTGCCCAGGGAGCGACCGACCCGGCCGTGCATAAGAGCCTCGGCATGGTGCTGATTCGAAGCAATTCATCGGCGGAAGGGAGGCAGGCCTTGCAGCATTATCTCGCTTTGGCTCCGGACGCCAAGGACGCGTCGATGATTTCCGCCCTGATCGAACAATCGCAAAGCCAATGAGCCAATCATGCCTTTGAAAACAGTCCTCTTTCTCTGCCTGACGCTGTGGTGCGCGACGAGCGCCCTCGCCGGAAACAGCTTGATAGCCGAAGGACAGAAGGTGGCCGTGGCCAAGTCCCCGCTCACCGTCACGCCAGGACGCGAATGGAACAAGATGGGCGCGCGCCCGGGCCGCAACTCGGAAACCTGGACGATCGACGGCGATCCGTTGAACGACCTCACCTTCTATGGGGGGATCGAGAACGGCAAGACGCTGTTTCGCGAAGTGAGCAAGCGCAACAAGCCGCTTCCCAAATTCACCTCGTCGATGCTTTTGACCGATATCCCCTCGCTCCTCGAAAACAGCTACCGCATTGCGCTCGACACTTCGCTTATGTCCATCGATCGCGCCGAACCTGCCACCTTCGCCGGAACCAAAGGGATCCGCTTCGAATATAGCTTCTCAAGGTTCGGAGAAGATGTGCACCGCAAGGGCGAAGGCTATGCGGCCATCGTCAAGGGCAGACTTTTCATGATCACCTTCGAGGCACCGACGCTCTATTATTTTCAGGCAGGCGTCGAGGCGGCGCGGCAAGTGGTGAGCAGCGCGGTGCTCGGCACCGGCGGTTGAGCCGTGGACACTATTTTCCTGGCCGGTATTCCGGCGTCACCGGTTTCGCCATCAGCCCTTCCTGATCGACTTTCTTGACCGCCTCCTGGAATTGCGCGGTCGACGTGCGCAAATCCTCGACCTTGCCCTGAAGGTCGGCGTCGGCGAGCGCCCGGATCTTGCCGTGCGCGGCGGTAATGCCTTCGTTGACTTTCGCGATGCCGGCACGGGCGGAGCGCATCTGATCGTGGAGCGCCTTGACCTTGCCGTCGTGCATCGCCCTGATCCTGGCGTCCATCGCATCCCCATTCTCGCCCATCTGCTGGGCGATCAGGGCGCCATCGTGGATGCCGGTTCGGGCATTGGCCAGCGTGTCCGCCAGCGCCGGCGCGCGCGTGGCAAGCGCGCCGCTTCGTGCCTCCAGCTTGGCGATCTGGTCGGAAATGGTCTTCCGGCCCGCGGGGGAAAGCATCGCGTTCAACCGATCGGTCGTGCGCGACAGATTCTCGACGAGCGTCAGCGGATCTCCCATCAGGCCGCGCTGCTTCTTGATCGGGATGATCGGGATTTCGCCATAGTGCGTGGGAAGGATCGGCGGCGCGCCGGTGGCGGCCCCGTCGAGCGTGATGACCGCCTGGCCGAACAGGTCGCGCTTGAGCGTCGCGACGGTGCCCTCGAGGATCGGGGCTTTCGGATCGGTGATGAGCGCCTGCACGGTGATGATCTCCGGATCCTGCGCGTCGAAGTGGATCTTCCTGACCCGGCCGACCGCCACCCCGGAAAATGTGATCGGGGATCCTTCCTGGAGGCCGGCCACCGACCGCTCGAAATGCATTTCATAATGGCGCGCGCGCTTGCCCGCGGCTGGAGAGGCCCAGATGACATAGCCGATCAATGCGGCGATCAGGACCGCGACGACCCCGAAAACCAGCATTTTGTGCGATCGGGTTTCCATGCCGCCTTTGGTAGCGGAGAGGACGGAATTGGACCAGCGGGATTGGCGAGGAGCGCCTAAAGCTGCGTCGCGAGCTGCTTCGACAGCAGGCCGCGTTCCACCTTGCCCGCCCTGTCGCGGGGGATGCGCCGCACGGCGACGACACGGAACGGGCAGCGCCGCGGCAGCAGGTTGCGCGCCGCATGGCGCAATGGCGTCAGGTTCGTATGGCCGTCGAGCACCGCAACGATCGCGATGATGTCGCTCTGCTTCAGGCTTACGGGGACAGCGCACAAATCGGCGACGGCCGGAACGTTGGCCAATTGATTCTCGAGCTTCGTCAGCGAAATGCTGATACCCGCCACATTGACGGTTTCGCTTTCGTAACCGGTGAGCGCGAGCAATCCGTCCTCGAAAACCAGGCCCCGGTCGCCGGGATAGAACCAGCCGTCCCTGAAGGCGGCGCCGCGGCCAAGCTCCCGCGCATTCTCATAACCGCTGCACATCGCAGCGGTGCGGACGCGGATGATCCCCTCTTCTCCCGGCGGAAGCGCGCGATCGCCGGCATCGACGATCTCGATCGTCGCATCCGCGCCGGTGGCGCCCACGGCGCCAGCATGTCGATCGATGAGCGCGGCGTCCCCCGCCGCGACGATGCCGGTTTCGATCAAATCATATTGGATTTCGATCTGCGCGCAGGCCCGCTGCAGCGCCTGATCGCGCAACGCGGCCGGCAACCGTCCGCCGACGACGACGATTCGACGGTGCTCGCGCCCTTCCCAGTCTTGCAGGAATCCGGCGACAAGGCTTTGAAGATTGGCGGGCGTTGCGACCAGCAGCGAGCAGAGCTGGACGGTCCGCGGAACGCGGGTCGGGACGACGTCGCGTTCCGCCCAGCTCAACACCGTGCCGCCTGCGCGCCACGCGGCAATCGGATAGACGAAGCCTGGCGCGGCCATCAGCCCGGCCGCCGGGCACAATATGCCAGCCTGGGTAAAGTCGCTGCCGAGCGCCGCCTGCGCGATCCGCCGGCCAAGGATTTCGTTCGTCCACAGGCAGCTGCGCCACTGCCCCGTCCTGGCCAAGGTGCCGGCCATGCGGACGGCGCTTCGCTCGGCCTGCCCATCCTCCCACGTTCGTGCCGCCACGCCGAGCTGCCGCGCCAGCGGCTCGAGACCGGTTGGCATCAGCTGAAGCGGCCGCGGGCCGCGCGGAAGCGCGGCGGGCTGCTCGCCCGCGACCAGAAAGAATTCGAGCCCCCTGCTGCCGGCCCCCATCGCTGCCCGGAGGCTCCCGGCGTTGGTGATGGTGGCGTGGCGGGCCCCCACCCTGATCGCGGCGAGATGCGCGATCCAGGTCCAATAATGATGTCCGCCCATCGAACCGATGCCGAGACCGGTGCCGATCCCCACCTTATTGTCCCGCAGCCACCAGGCCATGGTGTCGATGTCCTGGCAGAACTGCCCATAGCTTATCTCGGCGTCGCCGATGCGGAAGGCCGGGGTGTCGGGATCGTTGCGGAACAGAGGGGCGAGCAAGGTCACGAGGCGCCGATCCCTTCGGTCCCATCCGATTCAACGTTCGCCGCCGAAGTGGCATGCGCCGGCCGCGCCATCTCCTTCATCCGTCCGTCTCCCGTTTTTCGATGAGCGTCAGCAGCTTTTGCGCCAGCACGTCGCGCTGAACCTTGCCTGCCGCGTTGCGCGCGATAGCGCGAGTCTTGACGATCCGGAATGGGGTGTTTTTCGGCACCATCTTGCCGATGGCCTCGTGCAACGGCTTGGACTCATGATCCTGGGCCGAAACCAAGACGATCACCAGAAGGTCGTCTTTTCGGTGCGCGACCCGAATTGCACAGGCATCGGCGATGCCCGGCAATTCCAGCAGACGGCTTTCAATGTCGGGCAACGAGATCTTGATGCCGCCGATGTTGACGGTTTCGGTCGCACGTCCCTCGATCGCCAACAGACCGTCTTCGAACAATATCCCATGATCGCCGGGATAGAACCAGCCGTCCTTGAATATCGAGCTTTGGCGATCGCTGTTGCCGTCCGGCAAATAGTCGCCGCACATGCTCGGCGTGCGAATGCGCACGATCCCTGCTTCGCCGGCCGGCAGCGCGACGCCGTCGGCGTCGACGATCTCGATCGTGGCGCCGCCGCTCGCGAATCCCACGGCGCCGGGATGTCTGTCGGTCAGCGCCGCATCGCCGCCTGCGACGCGCCCGGTCTCGGTCGAGCCGTAATGGACGTTGACGCGGGCGCCCATTGTGCGAAGCGCCGCATCGCGAAGCGAGGTCGGAACGCGCGCGCCCAGCACGATCAGGGTCCGGCCGCCGTGCCCTTGATACGACGACTTGCTCGAGCTGATGATCGTGCGCAGATTGGCCGGTGAAATGACCAGCAGCGTGCTGCGCTGGACCGTCGCGTGCGACACCGCACGTCCGTCGTTGCCGTTGCTCCAGCTCAGCACAGCGGCGCCCGCACGCCACGCAGCGATCGGGTAGCGGAAGCCGGCGGTGGTTCCGGTGCCTATTAGCGGGCACAAGCGTTCCTGGGCGCCGTTGACGATGTCGGATCCCGCCTGCGCGATCCGATCGGCCATGATGTCGTAGGTCCAAAGCAAGGCATGAGGACGCCCCGTGGTCCCCGAAGTGAGCGCGATCCGGGCCGCGTGACGCTCGGTTTCGGGCTTGGTCCAAGCACGCGGCTTGACGCCCAGTTGCTCGGCAAGCGGGCCGAAGCCGCGCGGCTCGATCGAGAGCGGGCGGAGCGATGGCGGCAGATTGCGGAGCGCGGCGCCGGCGAAGAGATAGGCGTCGAGCTGATTGCCGTCGGCGCCCATCGCCGGCCGCAGCGATTTGAGGCTGTCGATGGTGGCGTGGCGGGCGCCGATCCGGATCGCTGCGAGATGGGCGACCCAAACCCAATAGCTGAGGCCGCCCTTGAACTGGATGCCGAGGCCGCTGCCCGCCCCGATGCCCCGATCGTGCAGCCACCAAGCGAGCGCGTCGACGTCTTCGCACAATCGGCCGTAGCTGATCCGCTCCTTGCCGCCGACGAAGGCGACGGCGGCGGGATCGTTGCCGTAGATGGGCCCCAGGAGCGTCATGGCTGCTTCAGACCAATCTGCTCTGCTTGACGGCGGCCTCGATGAAGCTTGCGAACAGGGGATGCGGATCGAACGGCTTGGACTTGAGCTCCGGGTGGAATTGCACGCCCACGAACCACGGATGGTCGGGCCGCTCGACGATCTCGGGAAGTTGATTGTCGGGGCTCATCCCCGAGAAGATCAAACCGCACTTTTCCAGCGCGTCGCGGTAATGCACGTTGACCTCGTAGCGGTGGCGGTGGCGCTCGCTGATCGGATTGTGGCCGTAGATGGCGGCGACGTGACTGTTGGCGCTGAGGCGCGCCTCATAGGCGCCGAGCCGCATCGTGCCGCCGAGATCGCCGCTGGCGGCACGGCGCTCCAGACCTTCCTTGCCCATCCATTCGGTGATCAGGCCGACGATCGGATCCGGCGTCGGCCCGAATTCGGTCGTGCTCGCGCGTCCGAGACCGGCAAGATTGCGGGCCGTTTCGATGCACGCCATCTGCATGCCGAGGCAGATGCCGAAGAAGGGCACCCCCCGCTCTCGCGCGAACTGGACCGAGGCGATCTTACCTTCGCTGCCGCGTTCGCCGAACCCGCCGGGGACGAGGATGCCGTGCACCGGCTCGAGCATAGGCGCCACGTTGCCATTCTCCGAGAAGAGTTCGGCATCGAGCCAGTTGATCCGCACCTTGACGCGATTGGCGAGGCCGCCGTGGACCAGGGCCTCGGTCAGACTCTTATAGGCATCGGGAAGGCCGACATATTTGCCGACCACGCCGATCGTCACCTCGCCCTCGAAATTGTCGAGGCGATCGACGATATCCTCCCAGCGCGCGAGATCGGGTTCCGGCGCGTCTTCGATGCCGAAGGCGCGCAGCACTTCGGCATCCAGTCCCTCGCGATGATATTGGAGCGGGACCGCATAGATGCTGCGGGCGTCGAGCGCGGGAATCACCGCCTGTGGGCGGACGTTGCAGAATTGCGCGATCTTGGCACGCTCGCTTTCGGGAAGCGTGCGGTCGACCCGGCACAGCAGCACCTCGGGCTGGATGCCCAGGCTGGTGAGATCGCGCACGCTATGCTGCGTCGGCTTGGTCTTCAGCTCGCCCGCCGCTGCGATATAAGGAACCAGGGTGGTGTGGATCGAGACTGTGTTGCCGCGTCCAAGGTCGTTGCGCAATTGCCTGATCGCCTCGATGAACGGCAGGCTTTCGATGTCGCCGACGGTCCCGCCGATCTCGCAGATGATGAAATCGTGGCCCTCGGTCTCGGCGAGCGCGAAGGCCTTGATTTCATTGGTGACGTGCGGGATCACCTGGACGGTCGCGCCGAGATAGTCGCCGCGCCGCTCCTTCATGATGATGTCGCGATAGATGCGGCCGGTGGTGACGTTGTCGGACTGACGCGCCGGAACGCCGGTGAAACGCTCGTAATGGCCGAGATCGAGGTCGGTTTCGGCACCGTCGTCGGTCACGTAGACCTCGCCATGCTGGTAAGGCGACATCGTGCCGGGATCGACATTGAGATAGGGATCGAACTTGCGGATGCGGACCGTGTAGCCGCGCGCCTGCAGCAGCGCGGCCAGCGACGCCGCCATCAGACCCTTGCCCAGGGAGGAAACCACGCCGCCGGTGATAAATATGAACCGCGCCATGGGAGAACAGCAGTAACGCCGGGCCATGCCAGGACGCAAGCTGCCGAATCGCCGTGGCCGTCAAAAATTCAGGATGCGGAAATCCGCCGCAATCAATGCGCCAGCGGCACGCCCTGGCTGCTGTTGGTCGTCGTCGGGGCCGTGTCTTGCGCGCGCGCCGCGCCGGCCTTTGCGGCGGCCGCGAGCGGATCTTCGGCGAGCGGGACCTGGCCGGTCGCGCCGGGCGTCGCCGGGACCTGCGTGCCCGGCAACGGCGCCGCGTTCGCGGGCGCCTGCTTGGCCAGACTCGTGTCGATCGTCGAAGGACCGGTGCGCACCGTGGCATAAGCGGCGAGCGCGATGCTGAGCACGACGAACAAGGTGGCCAGGATGGCGGTCGCCCGGGTCAGAAAGTCGGCGGCGCCGCGGGCGGTCATGAGGCCGGCACTACTGCTGCTGACGCCGAGGCCGCCGCCCTCCGAACGCTGCATCAGGATCACGGCGACCAGGGACGCCGCGACAAGCATTTGGATGATCATCAGAAAGGTGAACATGTCTCTCGATCCTGGCGAAGTTGGCTTGGCGGCGATCTAGAGCAGGATGCAATAAAGTGGAAACCGGTTTTTGCAAAAAATCCTGCGGCAGCAGATATTTCTAGAGCATATCTGGGCCTCGTTTGGAAACCCCTGTCCGAAACATGGGCAGGCGCCTATCCGCCGGCGGCGCGGATGATCGGCACGAAATCCGCCGCCGTCAGGCTGGCGCCCCCGACCAGCGCGCCGTCAACGTCCTCGACGGCGAAGAGCTCGGCAGCATTGTCGGCTTTGACCGACCCGCCGTAGAGGATGCGGATGCGCGCGCCCCTGTCGCCGTAATTGTCGGTCAGCCAGCCGCGTATCCGGCCGTGCATTTCGGCCACGTCGGAGGGAGTCGCCGTGTTGCCGGTGCCGATCGCCCACACCGGCTCATAGGCGACGACCAGCTCGCCCTCCCCGCTTTCGGCCGGAAGCGAGCCGGCGAGCTGCGCGCACACCACCTCGACGTGCCGGCCCGCGTCGCGCTCCGCCTCGCTTTCGCCGACGCAGACGATGGTGACGAGGGCGCGGCGCAAGGCGGCTTCCGCCTTGGCGCGGACCAGCGCGTCATCTTCGTGGAGGAACTGGCGCCGCTCGCTGTGTCCGACGATCACCATGCGCGCCCCGGCCTCCTCGGCCATCGCCGCCGAGACGCTGCCCGTGAAGGCCCCTTGATCCTCCTGGTGGCAATCCTGCGCGCCGATCGCGATACCGCCGGCGCGCGGGCCCGCAAGCGGGATGAGCGTGAACGGCGGAAAGACGGCGACGTCGACTCCAGGGACCTTGCGCGCTGCCGCGGCAATTTCGGCAAGCTCGGCCAGCTGCGCGCGGCTGCCGTTCATCTTCCAATTCCCCGCGATCAGCTTGCGCCGCACATTTCGCTCCTTCCGCTACGGGCTCGCCTCTATTCTGCCCGGCGATACGGGACCGGCCCTAGCAACCGATCCGGCGCGCGCCAAGCCGCCGTCGCTTGCAGCCATTGCCCGGCTCTGCCAAAGACTGGCCGCTTTTGTCCGGTCATCGGGATCATTCAATGCTTCGCGCTTTTCGCCGTGTCCGTTCGTCGTGGATCGTGGTCGGCCTGCTCGGCCTGATCATGCTTGCGTTCGTCGTCACGGGGGTCGGCACGCGCGGCGTCGGCGGCATGGGCCAGATGGGCCAAGGCCCGGAGCATGTCGCCACGATCGGCGGCGAGACGCTGACGACGACCGAAGTCACCGAACGGCTCAATCGTGCGCTGAACGCGATGCGGGAGCAGACGCCGGATCTCGACATGGCGACTTTCGTGCGCACGGGCGCCGTCGACGACCTGCTGAACCAGCTGATCATGTCCAAGGTCATGCTTGCCTTCGGCGCCAAGGAGGGGCTGGCGGTCTCGAAGCGGCAGATCGACGGCGAGATCGCCAGCATCCCCGCCTTCCGCAATGCGGCCGGCCATTTCGACAAGGATGTTTTCCTCAGCGCGCTCGCCCAGGCCAAGGTCACCGAAGGGCAGCTGCGCGACGATTTCCGACTGCAAATCGTCCAGAAGCAGCTGCTGCTGCCGATCGCGGTCGGGCCCAAGGTCCCCGAAACCATGGCGCGCGTCTATGCCGGCCTGCTGCTCGAGACGCGGACCGGAAGCATCGGCCTGGTGCCGGTGCAGGCGGTCGGTGGCGGTGCGCCACCGACCGACGCGGACGTGGCCGCGTTCTTCAAGGCGAATGCCGCGCGCTATGCCGTTCCGGAGCGGCGCGTGTTCCGTTACGCGACCTTCGGGATGAGCAATGTCGCCGCTACGGCCGCACCGACCGATGCCGACATCGCGGCTTATTACGAAGCCCATGCGCGTGATTATGCGCCGCGGGAAACGCGTAGCTTGTCGCAAGTCGTGCTGCCCGATGAGAATGCGGCGAAGGCCTTTGCCGCCAAGATCGCCGGCGGACGGACGTTCGCGCAGGCCGCCAGCGAAGCCGGCTTCGATGCCAAGGACATCGCGCTGGGCACCCAGAGCAAGGAAGATCTGGCCCGCATTTCGGGAGCGGCCGTCGCCAATGCGGCGTTTGCCGCGGCGAGGGGCGCGGTGACGCCGCCGGTCCGTTCGCCGCTTGGCTGGCATATCATCAAGGTGGATTCGATCACGGCCGTCCCCGGCAAGCCCCTCGCGGCGGTGCGCGGGGAGATTGCGCTGAACTTGAAGGTCGAAAAAGCCGGCGCTGCGCTTTCCGATCTCGCCACCAGGATCGAGGACGCGATCGGCAACGGCGCGAATTTCGCCGAGGTCGTCAAGGCCAACAATTTGACGATCAGCGAAACCGCGCCGGTTACGCGCGTGGGCGCGGCCCCCGACGCACCCGGCTACCAATTGCCCGCCGACGCCAAGCCGCTGCTAAAAGCGGCATTCGACCTCACACCGGACGACGACCCCGTCGTCGAGACGATCGCGCCGGGACAGCGTTTTGCGCTGCTGACGCTGGGTCGCATCGTCCCCGCCGCGCCGCCGCCGCTTGCCAAGGTCGCGGCGCAGGTTCGGGCGGACCTGATCCGCAGCCGCGCCGAAGCCCGCGCCAAAGCGCTTGCGGATCAGCTCCTGGCAAGGATCAATGCCGGCGCTCCCATTGGCGACGCCTTTGCGAAGGCCGGAGTGGCGCTGCCGCCGGTCCAGACCGCCTCGGCGCGCCGACTGGAAGTCACGCAGGCCGGCGATCGCGCGGCGCCGCCGATCCGAACGCTCTTCACGCTCAGGCCCGGCAAGTCCAAGCTGCTGCCGGCCCCCAACCGCGCAGGCTGGTTCATCGTCCACCTCGACCGGATAGCCGCCGGCAACGTCGCCGGCGCCCCCGGGCTGGTCGAGGCGGCCCGCTCGCAATTCGGCCAGATCGTCGGCGAAGAATATAGCGAGCAATTTGCGAAAGCGGCCGAGCGCGAGGTTGCGGTTCGCCGCAACGATGCCGCCATCGCACGGTTGAAGAAGCAGCTTCAGGGCAACGACGAAGCAGCGGAATAGGCGCGTCGGCCAACGACGACACGCATCGCCAATCGCGTGCCAGCCCTTCGCGTGACGCCATAGCGGCAAAAGTCGCTGCCGATCCGTGGACGCACCCAGCCTCGACGACGGCGATGGCGGCGAGCGCGGCGGCTTGACAGATTCATTCATTGTTCCTACACGTTCTGCATTCGTTCCGATGGAGTTGCGGTCCATGCTAACGCGCAAGCAACACGATCTTCTTTGCTACATTCACGATCGCCTCGTCGAATCAGGCGTCTCGCCTTCGTTCGAGGAGATGAAGGAGGCTTTGGACCTCAAGTCCAAATCGGGCGTCCATCGGCTCATTTCGGCGCTCGAGGAACGCGGTTTCATCCGGCGGCTTCCGAACCGGGCCCGGGCATTGGAAGTGCTCCGCATGCCGGAGAAGAGCGCGGGCGGAGCCGCCACGGGAGGCAACGTCATCCCGTTCCGCGCCCCGCCCCAGGCTCCGGGGCGAACGCCCGCCAACGACGTCGTCGAGCTGGCGCTGCACGGCCGAATTGCCGCCGGCACGCCGATCGAGGCCCTGCAGGGAACCGAAAGCCTTGCCGTCCCCGCGGCTTTGCTTGGTCCAGGCGAACATTATGCGCTCGAGGTCGCGGGGGATTCGATGGTCGACGAGGGCATATTGGACGGCGATTTCGCGCTCATTCGCAAGACGGACACGGCGCGAGACGGCGAGATTGTGGTCGCGCTCATCGACAATGAGGAAGCAACGCTGAAGACCTTCCGCCGTGAGGGCTCGATGATCCGTCTCGATCCTGCCAATCGCAATTATGCGCCGCAGCGCTATCGGCCGGATCAGGTGCAGATCCAGGGCCGCTTGTCCGGGTTGCTGCGCCGCTATTAGAGCATCGGGAGCACGTCGTGCCACGGCTGAACTATGTCGAGCTTCCGGTCGGCGACATCGCCGCCGCCAAGCTCTTCTACGAGCGGGCTTTCCACTGGTCGCTCACCGAATTCGGACCCACCTATGCAGCGACGGTCAGCGGCGACACCGACATCGGGCTGCAGGGCGACGCGGCCGAGGCCACCAAGGCGCCGCTCGCCGTGATCGAGGTCGAGGATCTGGAGGCGGCATTGGAGTCGGTCCGCCGCGCCGGCGGCACGATCGTTCGGCCGATCTTCGCCTTCCCGGGCGGCCGGCGCTTCCACTTCAAGGATCCGAGCGGAAATGAGCTGGCGGCCGTAAAGTCCGGCTGAGGGTCGATCAGGTATTCAAACGCGCGCCATGCACCTTGACCCAGGTCAGGAGACAATCGGAAGAAAGGGGCTGTTGGAGGCGTACCCCGATCTGGTGGCTGCCGCGCCAACGCACCTCCCCGGAGAAGATCGGCAGCCCGACCATCTTGACCGTGATCGGTCCGGGCGCCGGCGGTGAATCGACTGAAATGCGCAGGCCGGTGCGCGATACGTCGCACGCGGTCGCCTGGACCCCGCCCGTCTCCGCGTTGAGAATGACCGAGGCGTGGACGGGAATACGCCGCAAGCCCGCTTCGTGCTTCGCGCCGCCACCGTCGCGCTCCTCGTCCCGATGCGATCCGATGGAGATGTCCTGCGCAGTCAGCTTGCCGAATGTACGCCTAGCCATCCCTCCGATCTATGCCCCAATGCTGAACGAGAGGTTGTGGCGCGCCCCCGCGTCTTCCCTACCGTAATATGTGCGGTTTCTCCGCCCATGCGGCCCAGGGATGGTCCCCTACCCTGTCCGCCACGGTCGCGACCGACGGCTCCTGGCCAAGCGCGATCGAGAGCCCGCCTGTGCGGTCCAGCAAAGTGCGATCGGCCTTCAGCCAACGCGGACGGCAGCTTCCGGGCAACCGCCTGTCGCTCACGACGATGTCGGCAGCCGCGCATGCGCCGGCGAGATCGGCGACCGGGACAAGCAGGCTGCTGCGCGTTGCCACAAGACGCCAGCGGCGGCCGTTCCGAACCACATCGGCGACGCAAAGGTCGCGATTGCAGCGCGCCGAGGGCAGGTCTTCGATCGCCCCCAATTCGGCCTCGGAACCCGAGGTTTCGGTGATCAGATCGCGGACATAGTCGCCGGCCCGCGCGCGCAGGATGGCAAAGCTGCCGTCCTGGGTCCGGAGCGCCAGATGCCGGCCGTCGCCGGTGACGATGAGGTCCGGCGCCGGCGTTGCGATCGCCCAGAGCGCGCCGAGCGCCGCCGGCACCAGGCCCCAGCGCCGCCAGCGCGAGCGCCAAAGCAGCAGCCAGAGGCCGCCCGCGATCATGAGGCCGAAGGCAGCGGGAGGCATCGAAGGCAGCGTCGCGACCGCGCCTGGCGCCGCCGCCGTCTCGTGCGCGATGGCGAGCAACAGCTTCAGCGCCAAGCCGGTCAACCACCAGAAAGGCGCGCCCAGACCGGCCAAATCGAACAGCAGGGCAAGCGCTTCCAGCGGCATGATCATGAATGTTGTAAGTGGGATAGCAATGATATTTGCGACAGCGCCGTAAAGGCCTGCCTTGTGGAAATGATAAAGCCCGATCGGGGCCAGCGCCGCCTCCACGGCGAGGCCTGTGAGGATCAGGCCGGCAAGCGCACGCCCCAGCCTCTGGGCCAGGCCCTCGTCGCGGCGCGAAAGGAACCCGCGGACCGGCGGCGCGTCGTGCAGGGCGACGATCGCGGTGATGGCGGCAAAGCTCAGTTGAAAGCTGGGGCCCGCCAGCGATTCGGGCCACAGCAGCAGCACGATCAGCGCGCCGACAGCCACCAGCCGCAACGTCAATGCCTCCCGGCCAAGCGCAATGCCGAACAGCACCAGCAAGGCCGCGATGCACGACCGGACCGTGGGCACCTCCGCGCCGGTCAGCAAAGTATAGGCAATGCCGGCAATCGCTCCCGCCGTTGCCGCGATCAAGAGCAACGGCCAGTGCAAGGCGAGCCGCGGACTGAGCGCCAGCAGCTTCAGCGTCAGAAGCATGACCGCACCGACCACGGCCGTCAGGTGCAAGCCGCTCACCGAGAGCAAATGGGCCAGACCGCTGGCGCGCATCGCGTCGGCGTCCTCCTTGCCGATGCCGCCCTGATCGCCGGTCGCCAGGGCCGCGGCTATGCCGCCCTCTCCGCCTTCGAGATGGGATCGGATATGCACCGATAGCCGCGGACGCCAACCATCGATCGTGGCCCGCCAACCCTGGCTGCTTCCGGCCGAGACCAAAGCGATATCGAGCGCCTTGCCGCTGCCGCCGATGCCCTTGAACCAGGCAAATTGCGCGAAATCATAGGAGCCGGGCGCCGCCATCGGGGCCGGCGGCATCAGCCATGCACGCACGCGAACCGTCGCGCCCGGCGCGATACTTTCGACCCATTTGTCCTGGCCGACATTGATCCGAAGGCGGGGCGGCAGCGCGCCACGCCGTCCCTGCGGCGCCGCAATTCCGGTCCTGACGACGAGCCGGGTCATTTCCTGCGCGGGCAGCGGCTGCACGCTTTCGACGTCCGCGTCGAAGGTGCGCATTTGCGGGTGTTGAAGCACAGGCGCCGCGGCCTGCTCGGCACGCACCCAGATCAAAACGCATCCGATCGCCGCGGCAAAGGCGAAAATGGCGATGGCACGACCCCAGCGCGTCACAGGGGCAAGCGCGAGCGCGGCCAAGGCCGCCGCAGCGGCGATCAGCAGAAAGGCAGTCCAGCCGCGCGCGTCCGACAGCGTGAACCAGGCGGCGATCCCCGTGCCCAAACCGACCGGAAGCCAAAGCGGAAGCTGATCGCGTTCTTTTTCGAACAGCGCCTCCAGCCGACCGTTCAGCGCGGCCGCGGGACGCGCCCAAAGGCCGGCGCGACGCGTTTGTCGCGCTTCATCCCCTATGCTAGGTGCGCTTGCGTCATTTGCCCCCATCCAATCTATCCTTGGAGAAAGCGCGCGTGAGCGCAACCCAAACCCAGGCGGTCGTCACCCGCTTCGCGCCTTCGCCCACCGGTTTCCTGCACATCGGCGGCGCGCGCACCGCCCTGTTCAATTGGCTGTTCGCGCGGCACCATGGCGGCACCTTCCTGCTCCGTATCGAGGACACCGATCGGGCCCGTTCGACCAGCGCCGCGATCGACGCGATTCTCGATGGCCTGCATTGGCTGGGGCTCGATTGGGACGGCGACACCCATTTCCAGTCCGAGTTCGCGGCCCGCCATGCCGAAGTCGCGCATCAGCTGCTCGAAAAGGGCCATGCCTATCGCTGCTATTTGAGCGGCGAGGAACTGCAGGCGATGCGCGCCGCCGCCGAAGCCGAACGACGGCCGTTCCGCGTCCGCAGCGGCTGGCGCGATCGCGCGCCGGCAGAAGCGCCCGCCGACACGCCCTACGTCGTGCGGCTGCGCGCGCCGCAACAAGGCGAAACGGTGATCGAGGATCAGGTGCAGGGCCGCGTCGCCGTCCAGAATAGCGAAATCGACGACTTCGTCCTGCTGCGTTCGGACGGAACACCCACGTACATGCTTGCGGTGGTGGTGGACGATCACGACATGGGGGTCACCCATGTCCTGCGCGGCGACGACCATTTGAACAATGCCTTCCGCCAGCTCGCGATCATCCGCGCGATGGGCTGGCCCGAACCCGTCTATGCCCATGTGCCGCTGATTCACGGCCCGGACGGCGCCAAGATGTCGAAACGCCATGGCGCGACCGGTGTCGAGGCCTATCGCGACGCGCTGGGCATATTGCCCGAGGCGCTGTTCAATTATCTGCTCCGCCTCGGCTGGGGCCATGGCGATGAGGAGATCATCAGCCGGGATGACGCCATCCGCTGGTTCGATCTCGATCATGTCGGCCGCTCGCCGTCGCGCTTCGACCTCAAGAAGCTCGAGCATGTGAACGGACATTATATCCGCGAAGCCGACGATGCGCGGCTCGCAGCGCTGGCGGCGCCGCGCATCGCAGCGCAGATCGGCGCCACGCTCGACGATGGACACGTTTCTTTGCTCGCGCGCGCCATGCCGGTATTGAAACCGCGGGCAAGGGATTTGAACGAACTGGCCGAATCGGCTGCATTTCTATTCAAGACGCACCCGCTCGATCTCGACGAACGGGCCGCCGCCTTGCTAGAGGGCGAAGCGCCGCGTTTGCTCGCGCACGTCCATGCGGCCCTATCGGGCCTCAAACAATGGTCGGCCGAGGCGGCCGAGGGGGCTGTTAGGAAGGTGTCGGAAGACGCCGGCGTCAAGCTTGGCCAGGTCGCGCAGCCGCTCCGCGCGGCGCTGACCGGGCGAGCGGTTTCGCCGGGCATCTTCGATGTGCTTATGCTGCTCGGACGCGAGGAAAGCCTCGCGCGCGTGAGCGACCGGATGACGAATCAGGAGACTGTATAGTGGCGGAATCAAAGGCGACCCTCACGATCGACGGCAAGAACTACGATTATGACCTGCGGCAAAGTACGGTCGGCCCGTCGGTGGTCGACATCCGCAAGCTCTATGGGCAAGCGGGCGTCTTCACCTTCGATCCCGGTTTCACGTCGACGGCCAGCTGCGACTCCGCGATCACCTATATCGATGGCGACGAAGGAATCCTGCTCTACCGCGGCTATCCGATCGATCAGCTCGCCGAGGGCTCGACGTTCATGGAAACCGCCTATCTGCTGCTCTACGGCGAGCTGCCGTCGCGCGCCGAGCTCGATCGTTTCGTCTATACGATCACCCGCCACACGATGCTGCACGAGCAGCTTTCGACCTTTTATCGGGGTTTCCGGCGCGACGCCCATCCGATGGCGATCATGTGCGGCGTGGTGGGCGCGCTTTCCGCTTTCTACCACGACTCGACCGACATCACGGATCCGCACCAGCGGATGGTGGCCAGTCACCGCCTGATCGCCAAAATGCCGACGATCGCCGCGATGGCGTATAAATTTTCGATCGGTCAGCCGTTCCTCTATCCGCAGAACGACCTCAGCTATACCGGCAATTTCCTGCGCATGACGTTCGGCGTGCCGGCCGAATCCTATGAGATCAACCCGATCGTCGAAAGAGCGATGCGGCGGATCTTCATCCTTCACGCCGACCATGAGCAGAATGCGTCGACCTCGACGGTGCGGCTGGCCGGATCTTCCGGCGCCAACCCGTTCGCCTGCATCGCGGCGGGGATCGCTTGCCTGTGGGGGCCGGCGCATGGCGGCGCCAATGAAGCGGCGCTGAATATGCTCCACGAGATCGGCCGCGTCGAGCGCATCCCCGAATATATCGCCCGCGCCAAGGACAAGAACGATCCGTTCCGGCTGATGGGCTTCGGCCACCGCGTCTACAAGAATTACGATCCGCGGGCGAAGGTCATCCAGCGCACGGCTGAAGAGGTGTTGAAGGAGCTCGGGGTCTCCGATCCGATCTTCGACGTTGCGCGCGAGCTCGAGCACATCGCGTTGCACGATGATTATTTCATCGAAAAGAAGCTCTATCCGAACGTCGATTTCTATTCGGGGATCATCCTTTCGGCGATCGGCTTCCCCACATCGATGTTCACCGCCTTGTTCGCGCTCGCCCGGACCGTCGGTTGGGTCGCGCAATGGAACGAAATGATCTCCGATCCCGAGCAGAAGATCGGACGTCCGCGACAGCTCTACACCGGCCACCCCCAGCGCGACTATGTTCCCGTCGACAAGCGTTAGGATCTTGAGGCTGAGGTTCGTTTCATCCCATTCGTCGTGCCCGGGTCGGCGGGCATGACGCAATAATATGAACTTCGGAGCCATCGCGCCGGGCGCTGCACTCGTGCGCAGTGCGCTCCTGGGGCGGCCCGGCCGCGATCCTGAAACGCGTGCGGCGAACTCGACGTGAAGATCGCGCCGGAATCGCTCGAAGGATTGCGCGGGATCCTGGACCAGATCCAGGCCGCCGGACAGCTCCGGCTCGTGGACTTCGAGCAATTCCCCGGTCCCTCACCCGCCTCGCCGCAGCCGACGATGGCATGCACCTTCACGCTGACGCAGCCGACGCTGACGGCGGAAGCGCTCGCGGGGCGGATAGGCGCGCTTTTCCCGGCGCTTCCGACCGCTGTCGCAGCGGCCTGGCGCAGCGGCCCGGCATGCGCCGCGGACGTGGCCTTGATCATCGCAAGACTGGCCGCCGGCCTGTCGAGCGCCGCGCACGATATGGAGTTCGCCTGCGGCGTCGGTGGCGACGGCAACGGCGGCCAGGCGACGGGCTGGATCGAATATGTCGCGCCGGCGCCGGCGATCCATGCACTGGTCCTGAGCCTTCTGGCCGTCGCCTCCCAATTGGGGGAATCGCCGCGCGCGGCCGCGCTTCTTGGGGAACGGCATCAGCTTTTCGATCGTCTTTGCGCGCGGGACGGCCCCAATTTCGAGGCGGCGGTGCTCATCAATGCGGCCAGAAAGCGCGACATTCCCTATCTGCCCGTGGCCGGTAATCGTGCCCTCTGGCAATTCGGTTGGGGCAAGAGGTCGGAGCTGTTCTGGGTGACGTCGACCAATGCCGACGGATTGGTCGCCAACCGCCTGTCGGGCGAAAAAGAAGTGGCGAAACGGTTGCTCCGTCAGCTGGGCATACCGACCCCGGCATCGCGCGTCATCGGCGCCGACCAGGATTATCGGAAAGCGGCGGCGGAGATCGGATGGCCCTGCGCCGTCAAGCCGCTGCGTGGCGGGGCGGGGCGCGGCGTCAGCGCCGATGTCCGCGACCCCGAGGGACTCGATCGGGCGGTGGCGGCGGCGCGCAAGCAATTTCACCTTATTCTCATCGAGAAGCACCTGGCCGGGGAAGATTATCGGCTGATGGTGATCGACGGCCGGCTGGAGGTGGCGGTGAGGCGCGAGCGGCCGACCCTGATCGGCGACGGCAGACGCACCGTCGCGGCCTTGCTTGCCGAGCACAATCTCAGCCGCGCCGGATCGTCTCGGACGCGCCGCTATCTCAGTCCGGTTCCCGACGATGCGGTGCTCGCATCGACCTTGGCAAGCCAAGGCGTCAGCCGCGACACGGTAGTGCCCGACGGCAAGACGATCCTGCTGCGGACCAACGCCAACCGCTCGACCGGCGCAACCTGCACCGACGTCCTCGATCAGGTTCATCCCCAGATCAGGATGATGGCCGAAAGGGCGGCAACGGCCTTCGGCTATCGCGCGACAGGTCTCGACTATGTCACGACCGACATCAGCCGAAGCCATGCCGAGGTCGGTGGCGGCTTCATCGAGCTCAATTCGACCCCGGGAATCTACGTGCTGCTCGCCGCAGGCGTGACCGAGGACCGGATCGGTGCACTGATATTGGGCGCAAAGCCCGGCCGGATCCCCGTCGGCCTCATCCTTGCGCCGGCCGATGCGCAACAGAGGCTCGCCGCGCTGGCGAAGGAACAGCTCGCGCCCGGCGATGCCCTTGCCGCGGCCGATTGCGCCCGGATTGGAGCGCTCGACCTACCGGCGGAGGAATTGGATGCGATCGGCCGGGTCGAAGCCTTGCTTCGCTACCCGGCGGTCGGGAAGCTCATCATCCTGTGGACGCTCCAAGACCTGCTCCATTTCGGCATGCCGGTCGACAGGGTGGACGATCTGATCCTGCTCGGCACCCGCCCAAGCGAACCGTGGATCGCGCTGCTGGAGCGCAATGCGAAGCGCGTGAAGATCGCCGAGAATGAGGCTGATGCCATCGCCGCATGCTTCGGCGGCGGCGCGAGCAGCAACAGGTCGGTGCGACGTACCCGTGCCCGCCGTTAGCCCCCCCGCCCAGCGCGGCCAGCCCGACACCGAAGAGGTGAAGGCATCGCCTTACCTCAACGGCGTTCGGAACATGTTGAGAAGCGTCTGTCCCGCCGATCGGCTGCACGTCGCGAACATGCAGGTTTATGGCGGTCCGTCACCCCATTCGACGGATCCGTCGATCACCTTCACGCTGGAGGCTGGATCGGGTCTGCCGCCGCTCCGCGAGATTCATCGCCGCCTCAATTCGATATTCCCCATCGACTTTCCCATGCCCGCCGAGGATCGGCCGGGCGAGGGGGATGCCGATGCGGAGGCGCTGGCCCAATGTATCGGCGCGCTCGGCGCCGCGATCCTGGCCCGTCTCATTCGAATGGAATCGGCCTCCGGCACCGATGGAAAAGGAACCGGCTGGTTCGTCAATCTGGCGACTTTACCCAGCGTGCAAAGCCTCCGGCTCGCCTTGCTGGGAATGGCTTGCGCAATCGACGGCGTATCGCGGCATGGGTTGATCCGTCGCGAGCTAGCCGCGCTGGAGAAGGTCGCGGTCGGGGTTCGACCCAGCTACTCGGCCACGCTGATGATGCGCGCGGCGCGCAAGCGCGACATCCCCTATCTTCAGATCGGCCACAGCTGGGCCGTATGGCAATATGGCTGGGGGGAGCATCAGCAGCAATTCTGGACGACGTCGTCGAACGCGGACGGAATGGTCGGTCACCGCATCTCGATCGACAAGAATCTCACCAAGCAACTCCTGCTTCAGCTCGGGATGCCGACGCCGGCCTGGCGGACCGTTGCACCCGGCCAGGATCCGAAGAGCGCGGCCGCGCAGATCGGCTGGCCTTGCGTGGTCAAGCCGATCGGAAGCGGCGGCGGAAAAGGCGTCGTCGCCGGAGTCACCGACGTGGCGATGCTCGACCGGGCTGTGGCATTCGCCCGCCAGCATGCAGGCTCGGGCGGAATCATGGTGGAAGCCGTCGAACCGGGCGACGACCATCGCCTGATGGTTGCGCACGGTCGCCTCATAGCGGCCGTGAAGCGGGTTCCTCCCTCGATCGCCGGCGATGGGAAGAACAGCATCGACGCGTTGATCAAGGCGCTCAATTGGGAGCGCAGGGACGCCATCCCCAACGCCGACAATCTGCTTCCCGTCCCGGACGACGAAGCGCTTGCAATGACGCTGGCCAGCCAGAATGTCACGCGCGAGACCGTCCTGCCGAAAGGCAAGACCATCCTGTTGCGGACCAATTCGAACGTCTCGACGGGCGGCAGCGCCTTCAATGTGCTCGACGAGATTCATCCAAGCATCAAGGAAATGGCCGAGCAGCTCGCAGCAGCCATAGGTTTGAAGGGTGTGGGGCTCGACTACATCACCCCCGATATCCGCCGCAGCCATGGCGAGGTCGGCGGCGGCTTCATCGAAACCAATACGACGGTGGGCATCGACGTGCTGATGGTCGGCGGCATGGAGGCCGATACGCTGTGCGGGCTCCTGCTCGGCGATCGCCCGGGACGCATTCCGATCACGCTGCTGCTGGCGGCGCCCGACGTGCGCGATGCGATCGCCGCCAAGATCAAGCCCAGGCTCGGGCGCGGCAAAGCCCTGGCCACGTCGCATTCGACGCAAATCGGAACGCTCGTCCTGCCGCAACGCGATGCCAGGCCGATCGCCTGCGCCACCGCGGCCCTTCGCTATCCCAGCGTCACCGCATTGACGATATTGTGGAGCCTCGACGATCTCCACCGCTTCGGCCTGCCGGTCGACAAGGTCGAGACGGTGATCATCATGGGAGCACGGCCGGGCGACGATTGGCTTGCCATGCTCGAACGCCATTCGCAGCAACTGTTCCTCGTCGAGAAGCCCGCCGAAGCCTTGAAGGCCATCGCGGGCATGATCGGGGCGACGGCATGACGATTCGGACGAGCACCGGGAAGCGCGAGATGGATTTGGGAACGGCCAAGGCGGTGATCCGCTTCGTCCTGGAACAGCAACCCCGCCATCGCCGCTGGTTTGCTGAAGCGGGATGAAAGCGCGGCGGCAGACGCTGGCAAACTTCGCCCGGTTCCTGGCCGGAACCTGCCCTCCCGAGCTCATGCGTCTGGAGCGGCTCGAAATATTCGAAGGCCCGTCGCCCTTCGCCCCCTGTCCGGCCATCATCTTCAGCGTCGAAGCAGCGCAGCCGCAGCTGACCGCAGCCGAACTGTACGGCCGGCTGCACGCTGCATTTCCCGCTTATTTCGACACCCGGACCTGTGACCTTCCGGGCGCCGAGACGGCGACCGCGAAGGTCCTGGCGGCGAGCGCCGCCCGGCTTGCGGGCCGCTTGCTCTCGGGCATGCTGATTCTTCCGGTCGCCGATGGATCGGTTCGAACGGACGATTGCGAGGCTGGCGCCTGGGTGGAGCGCCATTCGAACGATACGGCGCTGACGGCAGTGCGACTGGCGCTGGCGGCCGTCGGCCGCGCGTTGCATGACCGGGATCCCAAAGCGCTTGGCGGCGAATATCCGGCCCTTCTTCAAAGGCTCTGCGATCGGGACAGGCCCAACAATGAATCGCGCGTCCTGATCGCCGGCGCCCGTCGCCGGAACGTTCCTTTCCTGCAAATCAACCGGGATCACGCGCTGTGGCAATTCGGTTGGGGGCGCCGATCCGAGCGCTTCTGGGTCACATCGTCCAACGGCGACGGTCTGTTCGCCAAGCGGATTTCCGGTGACAAGCATGCAACCAAGCGCCTGTTCGTCGCGCTTGGCATGCCCACTCCGAAATGGTGGCTTTTGCGTGCCGGCGACGATGTCGGCAAGGCGGCCAAAGCGATTGGCTGGCCCTGCGTCGCCAAGCCTTTCCATGGCGGCGGAGGGCTCGGCGTGACTGCGGACATTCGCGATCTGCTTACTCTCGAAAAGGCGGTCGCGCTGGCAGGCAAAAACGGCAACCCGGTCCTGATCGAAGCCCATGAACCGGGCGACGATTATCGGCTGATGGTGATCGACGGCCGACTTGAGATGGCGGTCCGGCTCGATCCGCCGACGGTGGTCGGCGACGGCTCTTCCACCCTCGACATGCTGATCCTCGGCTTCAACGAAAACCGCAAGCGCGCGGCTGCCGAAGGCAGCTATCTCAAGACCGTGCCCATCGACGCCGGCCTGGACGTGGCGCTGGCAAGTCAAAGCGTCACCAGGAACACGGTGGTGGCCAAGGGACGCAAGATCCTGCTTCGGACCAATGCCAACCACGGCACCGGCGGCACCTGCACCGACGTTCTGGACAAGGTGCATCCGCAAATCCGCTTTCTTGCGGAGCGAGTCGCGGAAGCGATCGGCTTCAGGGTGACGGGTCTCGACTATATCACCACCGACATCACCAGGAGCCATGACGAGGCGGGCGGCGGCTTCATCGAGGTCAACGCGACACCCGGCATGGAAGTGTTGATTACGGGCGGAATCGTCCCGCATCATCTCGCCGAGCTCGTGCTCGGCGAACGACCGGGCCGAATCCCGGTCTGCCTGGTGCTCGCGTCGGCCGATGCGGCGGAGAAGATCGTCGCGCGGCTCGACGGTCGCCTCGATCCGGAGGCCGGGCTGGTCTCCGCGCAGGTCATGCGGATCGGCGACCATCGCCTGCCGCGGACGGCCTTGCCGTTCGTCGACCGCGTCGCCGCGATGCTCCGATACCCGGTGCTCGGATCGCTGATCATCCTTTCGACGACCGAGGAGCTGGAGCAATATGGCTTGCCCGTCGATGCGGTCGACACGGTGGTGATCCTCGGCCCGGCGCCGTCGTCGGCCTGGACCGACATGCTTGGCCGCCATTCCGGCAAGACATCGACTGTGAAAAGCCCGGCCGCCGCAGCGGACGCCGCCTTGTCGGCAACCTTCAGCGTCGAAGCGGAAGCGCCAGCGTGAAGCGCGCGCCCTGCCCGGGCGCGCTGTGGAGGGCGATATCGCCACCCATGGCGCGGGCGAGGCGGCGCGCGATATAGAGGCCGAGACCGGTACCACCCGCTTCGCTGGGATCGACTCGCTCGAATTTGTCGAAGATGCGCGACTGATCGGCCGGATCCACGCCCTTGCCCTGATCGGCCACGATCACGCAGGCGAAGTCCCCTTCGCGTTCGATCCGGATCCACACCATGCCGCCCTCGGGCGCGTAGCGGATCGCGTTGGTGAGCAGATTGACGAGGATTTGCAGCACACGCTTGAAGTCGCCGGTGACGGGCAGGGTTTCATCGTCCGCCGGCCGGTCGATGCGGACGTTGCGGCCAGCCGCACGGACGGCCAGCAGGCCGGCGGCACGGCGCGCGACATCGGCAAGGTCGATGGCCTCCGGCTCGGGCGCGAAATCGGGCCGCTCGATCGCTTGGAGGTCGATGAGATCGTCGACCAGCCCGAGCAGATGCCGGCCCGCCGCGGCTATGTCGCGGGCATAAGCGGCATAATCGCGCCGCAGGGGCCCCCCGGGCTGGGTCCCGATCGTCTCGGCGCTGGCGATGATATGGTCGAGCGGTTCGCGCAGCGCCCGGTCGAGGCGCTCGCCGAAGGCCGCGGCGCTCGCCGCTTCCGAGGCCTCGCCGGTGCGGGCGGCCGGTGCCGCGTCCGCCTCCTCGTCTGCGCTTGCCGCCGAACCGCGGAAACCGCAAAATTGGCCCGCCCCGTCGATCAGCGGAACGCCGCTCAGCCGATATCGGCCCTTGCCGCTGGCGCGTAGCTCGGCGATCTGGCCATCGAAGCGCCTTTGCTCGGCGAGCGCAATCAGGATCGGCAGCTGGCCTTCGCCGTTTTCGCTGAGACGGAACAAGCGCGTGAGCTGCTTGCCGATCAATTCGTCGGGGCGCTTTCCCGCCGCCGCAGCCGCCCCCGGCGACAAGGCGGTAAAGCGCAGCCGCTCGTCGGTCTCCCACATCCAATCGGCCGACGCGCGGAGAAAGTCCGCCTCACGCTCGACGTCCGAATGCCCCGCCGGACCACGTTGGAAACGTGCATTCCAGCCGGTGACAGCCAGCTCCACATCCTCTTCGACCGGCTGGGCACGGACCCAAAGCTGAAGGTCATGATCACCATCGGCGGCGATCACCGACCGTGAAATGACGATGCCGAGCCGGCGCGCGAGCCGCGCCAAAGACGCGATCTGCGGAACCGCGAGCGTGCCGCGCGGATCTCCGCCAGCGCGCGCGTGAAGCCCGGCAAGCGCCAGATCGGCCTCGACAAGACATCCGGCGGAATCGACTCTGCCGCGCACGACGAAGCTGGAGGGCGATTGCCCGCTCATGCGGCCCGCAGCTCGCCGGCAGACGTGCTCACGGTCGCAATGGCGGCGCGATAGACCGGGTCCAGCTGCCAAAAATCGATTGTCGCTCGCGCATCCGCCTGCGAAATGGCGTCGAAGACATTCATCTGCCGGGCAAGCAGTTCTGCATCGCCGCCGGCGGTGCCGGCGAGCGCCAGGAGTATGTTCCCCGCATCGTTCCGATCCAAACCCGCGGCACGCAGCAACAAAGGCGTTCCCCTGCCGGTGGGCTCGGAGACGATCTCCCAGGCCGCATTCATATCGAGCTTGCAGCACAGCGACACGAAAGCCAGAAACAGAGACAATCCGGCTTCGGTCAGCGAACGCGCGACCAGATGCCCATCCAGCCGGCCAAGCGCGTCCAAAGGCTGTGCCAAGCGGAGGCAGCGTGCTTCGAGGCTGTCGGCTTCGTCATGGGCCGTCAGTTGGCGCATCGCCGCCCTTGCCAACGCCTGATCGGCCTGCCGAGGGGCAATGCCTTGGCGATCGATCATGTAGGATCGAAGCGCCGCCGCGATCGTCCAGGATAAACGGTGCGCAAGCTCGGCGGGCAGATCGGAGCTGGTAACGACTGGCTCCTGGAAGCGGTCAAGCCGCCGACTCTGCGCGATGAGAACCGCCATCGCTGCGTCGGCAACGGCGGGATCATCGTCCCGGACGAGTTCCGCGATAAGGCTATCGGAACCTGGCCCGCTGTTCGATGCACGGCGGAGTCGATGCTCCTCGACGCGCCGGAACATCAACATCACCAGCTCGGGGTCGCGAAGCGCACCGGACGGCGGCAAGATGGGGACGGCGATTTCGACATGCGCGGAGATCAGTGCGGCATGAAGCTCAGGATAGTCGGCCGCGGCGAAGCTCGCCGCCAGCCCGGCGCGAAGCTCGTCCTCCAGCGAGCGGACCAGCCGTTCGAGCAGGCTTGCCATGGTGACCCGGTGCCACTCGGTCAGGCGCAGCCGCGGGGAGAGGAACAGGTCGGCAACCACGACGCCAAGGCGCTCGCGCCCTGCCGCGTACAGCACCCGCGCACCGTCATCCATTGCTTCGCGTTGGCCTGCCCGCTGATCCGACATGATCACGCGCATAACGCAATCCCGGTCAGGCTGTCCTTGGTCGCGTGCGCCCTCCGAGCGGCTGTTTCATTTCTGAACGGCGCGCCGGCATCCTATGAATCGCACTGAATCGGCCGGATCCGGCTAATCCGGACGCGGAACCGACATCCTGCGGTGCACCTGATGCTGTGCCCAAAAGAAGGACCCGGCGGCGTAAAAAGCCAGCGCGAACAGGCCGGCGAGCCAGCTGTCGGTGATCGCGAACGGCAGCATCAGCCAGATCATCCCCTTGCGATCGGCGAGGAAGATCATGCCTTCGATCTCGCGCGCGCCGACCTCGATCCACAGCGCCGCGACGAATCCGAGGGTCGCGACCGCGAGCGGCAGGCAACCCCAACCGACCGCAAAGGCCAGCGAATAGGACAGGGTCAGCAGCGCCGCCCCTGCCACCGCGGGAAGCAGATAGGTCCACCAGCTGTTCTCGTGGCCGCCCTGCATGCGCAAGGTCCCGAGCCGGTCGGCAATGTCGTCGAGCGGCGTCGACAGCAGCATCAAGGCGCCGCCCAGCCACAGCCACTGTTTGGCGAAAAGGAATGCGGCCAAGGCGGTCAGCGCCACCGACAGCATGCGCAGCCATTCGGGCATCACCACCGTCGGCATCAACAGACGCGTCGCGGCCTGCTCGGCCGGGGCGAGCAGATAGCGCGAGATCCAGCTGTCGCGGCGCGCCACCGCCCCTTCGAGGATATGCTTTTCGATCGGGATCAGATCGGCCCGCCCGGTGACGATGGTAAGCTGCGCATCGGCGAGCTGGCCGCGCACCGAGAATTGCCGCACGCCGCCTTGCACCGCCCGCCGCAGCAATGTCGATTGAAGGTCCCAATCCTCGAGGATCGAGGCAGTCTGCTTCAGCGCCTGGCCGGTGAGCAGCGCGAGTCCAGCCCAGCGCGATCCGGCATCGATCCGTTCGAAACGATCGTCGACGCCCAGGTCGGGAATGGTCAGCAACGTGTTGGCGCCGGCGGCGACGAGTCGGCCGACATGCGCCTCGTCGGCAACGAAGCCGTCGCCGATCAGCAAGAGGCGGTCCTCGACACCGACGGCCTCGGCGGCTTCGGTCGCGCTGCGCGCCAGCCGCACCGGGACGCCCTCGTTGCGCAGCCGCTCGACCGCCGCAAGCAGTTCCGGCGGGACGCGTTCGACGTAGAGGAGGATCGGCGATGCGCCGGCCGACGCAGCCAGCCGCGCCTGCCTCTCGACCAGCGTCCGCCCGGCGAGCGGAAGCGTCGCCCGCAACCCGATGTCCGGCGCGTCGGCTTCACGATAAGCGGCGATCAATGCGGCTAGCGTCATCCTGCGCCAGCGATAAGCGGCGGGCGGGCGCTTGCAAAGGCCGTGTCGTTCCGATTGTTCGGCAGACGGCACGGATTCCGCGTCAGCGGAATGAACGAGTCCGGACCCCGGCCGCGCAGGCCGAAGTGCCCTCAGTGGGCGACCGTGAAATCCTCGAGCGCCTGCTTGATCTTGCGAAGCACGACGGGATCGCCCGGAGCGCCCTCGATCGCTTCGTCGGCCAGCTCGAGCAGGCCCAGCGCACCGAAGCTTGCCGCCAGACTCTTCAGCCTGGCGGCCGCGTTGAGCCAGTTGGCGTCGCAACGCGAACGGCTCATGAAATCACTCTGCCGCGCCGCGCTCTCGACGAAGGCCGAGCGCAGTTCGGCGACCAGCTCGGGATCGCTTCCCACCGCGGCGGACAGCGATGCGTTCAATGCTCCCGGATCATAGACCATGGGCACGCCCTAGCGAGCATGGGTTAACGACCCCTTTCCTTGTCCCCTTTTCCGCCCGGCGAAACATGCTAATATGCACCATGACTGGGGCACGAAGGGCGGATGCCGAGCCCGATAGCGGCATGGACGCGACAATCGATACGACCGCTGCCGCGGAGGGAGACTGGTCGATCGTCTCGCTCAATGGCGATTTCGTCGCGGAAGAAGCCGAGCCGGTCAAACGATCGCTTCACGTCAAGATTCTCGGCGCCTTGCTGCTCGTTCTCGGCCTGGCATGGATCGCCGGCGCAAGCTGGGTGATCTGGCAGTCGGGACAGCTGCAGACGCCGCAAAGCGCTATCAATGCGGCGCCGACCTTCAGCATCCCGTTGATCCTGCTCGGAATGATCTGGCTGATGTACGGCCGCACGACGCGCCGCGAGACCGATCGCTTCAACCGCGCGGTTGCGACGATGCGCAGTGAAAGCGCGGCGCTCGAAAGCCTGCTTGGCGTGATCGCCGCGCGGCTCGAGGAAAACCACGGCCGCCTGACCGACGAAGCCGCCAAGCTGATGAGGCTCGGCGACGAGGCCGCCGATCGCCTCGGCCGTGTCGCCCATTATCTTGCCAAGGAAAGCGCCAATCTGGGCAACAGGTCGGATGCGCTCGAAAGCGCCGCCTCGCAGGCGCGCGTCGATATCGGCGTGCTGCTGCACGATCTGCCGCGCGCCGAGGAACAGGCGCGCACGGTCGCCGAAGCGATGAAGGAAGCCGGGCTGGGCGCGCACCAGCAGGCGACCGCGCTCGAAGGCCAATTGTCGGCGCTGGTCGCGCGCGGTCGGGAGGCGGACGAGATCGTCGGCGGCGCGGCGCAGCGGCTCGCCGCCCATCTGGCGCGCATCGAAAGCAGCGCCGCGACGGCCACGACCCGCATGGACGAGACCGCGGTCAGCATGAACGCGGCGGTGGATTCGACCATGGCCAGGGCCGCCGAGGCGGTGGATGCCGCGCGATCGGGCATCGAGGCGCAGGGCGCCGCGATGCTGGCCATGATCGAGCAGAGCCGTACCGCGCTCGAGCGCGTCGGCGAAGATTCGGCGCGCAATCTGGCCGAGCGGCTTGAAACGGTCAGCGCGAGCCTTGCCGGCCTTGCCGAACATCTGGCCGCGCAGGATGCCGCCAGCAACGGTCTGGTGACCAGCCTGTCGCAGGCGCTCACCGAGCTCGACCAGAAGTTCATCCAGCTCTCCGAGACCGGCACCAGCCGTACCGAGGGCCTCGAGACCGCGATCGAGAACGTACGAGGCGTGGTCACCCATTTGCTCTCCGAGCTCAATGCCGGCACCGACCGCGCCGGCGACCTGATCGGCCGCGCGCAGGACATGGCGCAAGCGCTTTCGTCGATGGCACAGCATCTCGACAGCGAGGTTCCGGCGGCGCTCGTCCGTGTCGAGGAGCATGCCGCCCGCACGCATGCCGTCACGGCGTCGATCGCGCCGGAAGTCGAAGCGATCCGCGCTTCGGCCGAATCGGCCGCTGCCAAAGTCGCCGAAGCGGAGATCGGCGTTGCGCGCCAGCGCGAATCGCTTGGAACCTTGATCGCCAGCCTCAACGAGGGACTTGCCACCGCCGAGGAGCAATTGCGCGCGGTGAGCCAGGCGACCGAGAGCGCCGACACCGCCGCACGGCGCCTAGTCAGCAGCACCGGCCCCGAGCTGATCGACGCGCTGGTGCGCGTGCGCGAGACCGCGCACACCGCCGCCGAGCGCGCGCGCGAAGCGATCGCCGCCGTCATACCGGCGAGCGCCGCGAGCCTCGCCGACGCCAGCCGCGAAGCGGTCAGCAAGGCTGTCAACAGCACCGTCAACGAGCAACTGGGATTGCTGACCGCGCTCGCCGAGCGCGCCGTCTCGACCGCACGTCGCGCCTCCGACCGCTTGACCCGCCAGATGCTCGCGATCGGCAAGACCACCGCCGCCATCGAGGCGCGAATCGACGAAAGCGAGCGGGCGCGCGAGGATCACGAGAGCCAGAATCTGTCGCGGCGCGTCGCGCTGCTGATGGAATCGCTCAACTCGACCGCCATCGACGTCACCAAGATCCTGTCGAACGAGGTCACCGACACCGCCTGGACCGCCTATCTGCGCGGCGACCGCGGTGTCTTCACGCGCCGAGCGGTGCGCTTGCTGAGTTCGGGCGAAGCGCGTCACATCGCGCAACATTATGAGGAAGAGCCGGAGTTTCGCGAGCAGGTGAATCGCTACATCCACGATTTCGAATCGATGCTCCGCCGCGTCCTCGCCGACCGCGAAGGCTCCCCGCTCGGCGTAGCACTGATCTCCTCCGACATGGGCAAGCTCTATGTCGCTTTGGCGCAGGCGATCGAGCGGCTGCGCTGAGCCATCGCGCCAGGCTCCAGCGACCGCACGGGTCGCTCGAAACCCTAAGGCAGGATGCGAAAAGGTGGGAGCCGGTTTTTGCATCCCGCTCCAGAGAGAGGGGCTTGAAATTCAGTCACTTAGGCGGAAGCAATAACCGCCGATCACCGCCGCTTCATGCCCGCCTTCAGCGACGCCGTGCCGCCATGTGCCGCAAATAGGCGATCAGGGCGTCCAGATCGGCCTCTCCGATCACCTTGGGGTCGAAGGCCGGCATCCGCTGTTCGGGCCAGCTGCGCACCGCAGCGGGGTTACGGATCAGCGCACGCAGGCCGGCATCGGTGAGATAGGAGGTGACCGCCATCGGCCGCAGCAGATCCGGGCCCATCGTCCCCTCGCCGCTGCCGCCGAGCCGATGGCAGGTCAGGCAATTGGCGGCGAATATCGATTGTCCGCGCCGTGCGGGCGAACCCGGGGGAAGCGATCGATCCACCGCCAGGGCCGGCCATCGCTGCGCTGGGGACGCCACCTCCGTCAGCGCGGCGATCGCATAGGGCCATTGCTCCGGCGAAACCCCGGCCCGGTCGGGATATTGCCAGACCAGATAGAAAGGGCCGGCCGACGCGTTCTTCCCCGGGAGATGCGGCCAGGGATAGCGCGGATCCTCGATCGCGATCCAGGGTATCGCCCTTCCATCGATCAGCCTGCGCGGGATCTGGGCGACGAAGCCGTCGGTCGCGCGCACCTCGATCGTGTCCGCCGGATCGCGCCCCGGCGCCGCCAGCAGGGCGCGCAACGGCACCACGCGATAGGTCATGGTTCGGCGATAGGAGACGTCGTGCGGAACGGTCAGCGTCGCGACATCGCGGCGCCGTAGCAATTCCGCGGCGGTGAACAGCCGCGTCGCGCCCGGCACGTTCACGACCAGCGACGGTGGGGCGGCCGCAGCGGGCCGAGAGACGAGCGAAGCGAGCAGAAACGCGACGAACAAGCCAGCCAGTCTCACAATTCCCCCTTCCATCCATTGGGAAGCATAAAGAAGGCCTCAGTGCGCCGGTGGCTTGAGCCAGTCCAATATATGCACATTCACCCAGCCGAACTGATAGTTGAGGTAGAAAAGCCCGAAGATCAGCGCCGACACGATGGTCGCGCGCAGCGAGGCGCGGGCGAAATCGAAGCGATGCGGCGCGCTGTCGGCATGGCCCGGCGGGCAGTCGATGCCGGTTTCCTCGTCGGTGCGGACTCCGAACGGAATGACGAGGAAGAAGCTCATCACCCAGAACAGCAGGTAGATGGCGAGGACCGATCCGGGCTTCATGCTTCAGACCCGGACGATCAGCACGTCCACGACGGGCTTCTTGCCGGTCCATTCGGTGGCGCAGCGTCGCACCGCGAGCCGGATCGCCTCCCGGACCTTCTCCTCGTCGCCCTTGGTGCCCGCGGCAACGGTCGCGGCCTGACAGGCTTCCTCGAGGAAGGCTTCGCGGTCCTCTTCGACCGGAACGCCCTGCAGCCCCAGCCGAACCTGCCCGGACAGCCGCCCGGCCGTATCCAGCGGCACCGCGACCGAGATGAGCCCGACGGTGGCGATCCGGCGACGTTCGTTCATCGTCGTGCCATCGGCCGGCAGGATCACGTCGCCGTCGAGTATCAGGCGCCCGATCCGCTCATGGCCGACGATCGCAGGTCCATCGGGCGCAAGCCGGACCATATCGCCATTCTGCTGGACGAGGCCCTTGGGAACGCCCTGGGCGCGGGCGAAGCGCGCCTGCTCGGCCATGTGGCGCATCTCGCCGTGCACCGGCACGATGATCTCCGGCCGGATCCATCCGTACATGGCGGCAAGCTCGGGCCGTCCGGGATGGCCCGAGACGTGGACGTCGGCCTGGCGGTCGGTGATCATCGCGATATGTTTGGTGGCCAGCGCATTCTGGATCCGGGCGATGGCGAGTTCGTTGCCGGGGATCTGCTTGGACGAGAAGATCACCAAATCACCCGGATCGAGCTTCAATTTGTGACTGTCGAAGACGATGCGCGACAGCGCCGCGCGATGCTCGCCCTGCCCGCCGGTGGCGACGATCATCACGTCGCGGGGCGGCAAGCGCATCGCTTCCTCGAAGTCGATGGTCTCGGGGAAGTCCGTCAGATAGCCGACGCCCTTCGCGACGCGCAGGATGCGCTCGAGCGATCGCCCGGCGATGCAAAGCTTGCGGTTGGTGTCGAGCGCCACATGGCCGAGCGTCTTCAGACGCGCGGCGTTGGACGCGAAGGTGGTGATCAGCACGCGGCCCTCCGCCCCGGCGACCACGGCATCGAGACCTTCGCGGACCGAGGCTTCGGAACCCGATTCCTCTTCGTTGAAGACGTTGGTCGAATCGCAGACCAGGGCGAGGATGCCGAGATCGCCGACCGCGGTCAGCTCGGCCGGGGTGCTCGGATCGCCGAGTTGCGGCGCCGCATCGAGCTTCCAGTCGCCGGTGTGAAAGACGCGCCCGTACGGCGTCTCGATCAACAGCGCATTGGCTTCGGGAATGGAATGGGCGAGCGGGACGTAGCGCAGCCCGAACGGACCGAGCGTGAACGACTGCTCCAGTTCGATCACGCGGAGCGGAACCTGGCCGAGCAGCCCCTCCTCCTCGAGCTTGCCCGCTATCAGGCCCGCCGTGAACGGCGTCGCATAGAGCGGAACGCCGAGATCCGACGCCAGATAGGGGATGGCGCCGATATGGTCCTCATGGCCATGCGTCAGGACGACGGCGAGCAGGTCGTCGCGGCGCTCTTCGATGAAGCTCAGGTCGGGCAGGACGAGCTCGATCCCCGGATAGGCGGGATCGGCGAAGGTCATGCCGAGATCGACCATGATCCACTTGCCCTGGCAGCCGTAGAGATTGACGTTCATGCCGATCTCGCCCGAGCCGCCGAGCGCGAGGAACAGGAGTTCATTGCCGGGCTTCATGTTGGTCCTTTGCCGCCATTCCCGCGGTCGCGCGAATGACGTTCAAGATGACGAAAGGCTCCGCTGATAGAGGAGCCCAAGCCCGGTGACGGTGAGATCGGGTTCGATGGCGTCGAAGATGCCGGTGTGATTGGAAAATAAGGTGGCGAGGCCGCCGGTGGCGATCACTTGCGTCTTGCGGCCGATCTCGTGCGAGATGCGCTCCACCAGCCCTTCCATCATTGCGACATAACCCCAGAAGATGCCCGAATGCATCGCCTCCTCGGTGGTGCGGCCGATCACCCCCATGCCCTCCGCCGGAGCCTCGATGGCGATGCGCGGAAGCTTGGCGGCGGCTGCGACGAGCGCGTCGAGCGACAGGTTGATGCCGGGGGCGATGATGCCGCCCTTGTAGCTGCCGCTGTAATCGACGACGTCGAAGGTGGTCGCGGTTCCGAAGTCGATGACGATGAGATCGCCGGGGTGCGCTTCGTGCGCCGCGATCGCGTTGACCACCCGGTCGGCACCGACGCTGTCGGGTTCGGCCACGTCGATGACGATGTCGAAACCGACCGGCGGGCGGCCCGCGATCAGCGCCTCGACTCCGAAATATTTGCTCGCCAGCACTTCGAGATTGTGCAGCGCGCGCGGCACGACCGTGCCGATGATCACCGCCGCGACATCGGACTTCGAATAGCCTTCGAGCTCGAGCAGTTGGTGCAGCCAGACGGCATATTGGTCGGCGGTGCGCCGCGGATCGGTGGCGATCCGCCAGCGGGCGCGGATCACCCCGTCTTCGACCAGAGCGAAGACCAGATTGGTATTGCCGGCGTCGACGGCGAGCAGCATGGGCGCCTCCTAGCGGGCCGGCGGCGAATTAGCGAGGGGCGCGCGTCTGGCCGGGATGGTAGGTCTCGCGGGCATGACCTTCGAGGTCCGCGCGGTAGAA
>DATFHP010000070.1:0-2268 GCA_035248285.1 Allosphingosinicella sp.
CCGGAGCGGGCGGGCGCTTGTTCCACTGTTGCGCTTCCAGCCAGTCGCGCACGTACTGCTTGTCGAACGAGGGCGGGTTGGCTCCGACCCGGTAACGATCCTTCGGCCAGAAACGCGAGGAGTCCGGCGTCAGTGCTTCATCGATCAGGTAGAGCTTGCCGGAATGATCCTGGCCGAATTCGAACTTGGTGTCGGCAATGATGATGCCGCGCTCGCTGGCATACGCAGCCGCCGCCTGATAGAGCTGGACGGCCTTGTCACGCACCTGATTCGCGACCTCCGTCCCGATCAGCCCCTGCATCTGCGCAAAGGAGATGTTTTCGTCGTGCGTACCGATGGCGGCCTTGGTTGAAGGCGTGAATATCGGTTCGGGCAATCGCTCGGCCTCCTGCAGGCCGCGCGGCAGCGCGATGCCGCAGATGGTCCCGTTCGTACGATAATCTTTCCAGCCCGACCCCGCCAGATAACCGCGCACGATCGCTTCCACCGGCAACGGCTTGAGCCGGCGTACGACAAAGGCGCGATCCTCCACTTGTGCGCGCTCGGCTGCGGCCACCACCGTCTCCGGCGCCGTGTCCAGCAGGTGATTGGGCATGACCCGGGCCAGTTTCTGAAACCAGAAATTCGACATCGCGGTCAGCAGCCGGCCCTTGCCCGGCACGGGGGTCGGCAATATGACATCGAAAGCCGACAGCCGGTCGGTCTGCACGATGAGCAGGCGTTCGGCGTCCACGGCATAAATGTCGCGCACCTTGCCGCGGTGGAGCAGTTGCAACGACTTGAGATCGGTTTCAAACAGGGGGGCGAGTTCGTTCAAGCGCGCATGCTCCGGTAGCTCAAACCACGCCTTCGGCACGCGATGCCGGCGCGTAGAGTGACGCCTTGATTTCGGTCGCCGTCGCAAGGGCGGCATCGACGTTGTCGGCGAGCACCGTGTAGTGTCCCATTTTGCGCCCCGCCCGCGCCTGCGTCTTGCCGTACAGATGCAGCTTGGCGCGCGGATGCCGCAGCACCTGCTCCCAGCGCGGCTCGCCGCGCGCCCACGCATCGCCCAGCAGATTGACCATGACCGCCGCACAATGCAGCGCGGTATCGCCGAGGGGCAGCCGGCAGAGGACCCGGGCCTGCTGCTCGAACTGGGACGTAATGGCGGCGTCGATCGTATAGTGTCCGCTGTTGTGCGGGCGCGGCGCGATTTCGTTGATCAGCAGCCGGCCGTCATCGAGCACGAAGAATTCCACGCAGAGCACGCCGCGATAGTCGAGGCGCTCCGCCACCTGGACGGCCGCCTCGCGCGCGGCGTGCGCGATCCGGGCCGGCACGCGCGCCGGCACGATGCTCAAGTCGAGAATCCCGTTGGCATGGTGATTCTCCGATACCGGATAGGCAACGACGGCGCCAGCGAAGTCGCGCGCCACCACGACGGAGACTTCGCGCTCCAGCGCAAGAAATTTTTCCAGCACGCAGGGCTTGCCGCCCAGCGCGCCGAAGGCGCGGCGGACCTCGGCGGCTGAACCGACGCGAATCTGGCCCTTGCCGTCGTAACCCAGGCGCGCGCTCTTCAGGATGCCCGGCAGCAGCGGCGCGACACGCTCGGCTTGCAGATCCGCCTCGCCGGTGATGACGGCAAACGCGGCCACCTCGAGGCCGTTGTCGGCCAGGAATGTTTTCTCGCGAATGCGATCCTGGGCGATCGCCACGGCCTGCGCCGAGGGGCTGACGGTAATGTGTTCGGCCAGGAAGGCGAGGCTGTCCGCCGGGACATTCTCGAATTCGGTGGTGGCCGCGGCGCAGCGCGTCGCCAGTTGACGCAGCGCGTCCTGGTCGAAATAGTCGGCTCGCAGGTGCGCATCGGCCACGCTGCCCGCCGGGCTGTGCTCGCCCGGATCGAGCACCATCACCTTGTAGCCGAGGCTTTGCGCGGCCATGGTGAACATGCGGCCGAGTTGGCCGCCTCCGAGCAAACCGAGCCAGGAACCGGGTGTGATCATTTGCGCGGCGTGGATGGGTTGCGCGGCGCCTTGGCCGGCACCGGCAGCTTCATCGCCTTGACTTTCGCGCTCTGCCGCCGCCGGAACGCGTCCAGCTTGGCGGCCAGGCGGCCATCGGCGTGCGCGAGCAGCGCTAAGGCGAACAGTCCGGCGTTGGCCGCGCCGGCTTCCCCAATGGCAAACGTGGCCACCGGGATGCCGCGCGGCATTTGTACGATGGACAACAGCGAATCGAGCCCCTGCAATGCGCGCGTGGTCACCGGCACGCCGAGCACCG
>DATFHP010000071.1:0-38884 GCA_035248285.1 Allosphingosinicella sp.
TCTCAACGCGGTCACCAACGCCAATGCCAAGATCGGCGACTATCCGTTCACCACCCTTCACCCGCAGCTCGGCGTGGTCCGAAGCCACGGCCGCGAGTTCGTGCTTGCCGACATTCCCGGGCTGATCGAGGGCGCCGCCGAAGGCGCGGGCATCGGCGACCGCTTCCTCGGCCATGTCGAGCGCTGCCGAGTCCTGCTGCACCTCGTGGATGCGAATGCCGAGGATGTCGGGGAGGCCTATCGCACCGTTCGTGCCGAATTGGACGCTTATGGCGCCGGCCTGGCGGCCAAGCCGGAGGTGGTGGCCCTGACCAAGACCGACACGATCGACAAAGAGCTGGCCGACGCATTGGTCGCCGAGCTCGCCGCGGCCAGCGGAACGAAAGTGCTGCCGGTGTCGGCTGCAGCGGCGCAGGGCCTCGAGCCGGTGCTGGCGGCGCTCTTCGCGTTTCTGCAGGAGCCCGCCGCCGCCGAGCCCGACGCCGAAGACTGGTCGCCGCTGTGACGAAATCGCGCAAGACCCGCGCGCTCGCCGTCACCGGCGGAACCGGATTCGTCGGGCAGCATCTGCTCCGGCTCGCCCGCGACGCCGCCTACGAGGTGCGGGCGCTGACGCGCGGCTGGAAGCCACCCGAGGACGGCATCGACTGGGTCGACGGCGCACTCGACCGGCCGGACAGCCTGCTCAAGCTCGCCGCCGACACCGACTGCGTGATCCATGTCGCCGGCGTGGTCAACGGCAGCAAGGCGGCGTTCGAGGCCGCCAACGTCACCGGCACCGCGGCGATGGTCGATGCGGCGCGACGGGCGGGCGTGCGCCGCTTTGTCCACATCAGTTCGCTGGCCGCGCGCGAACCGCAGCTCTCGCATTACGGCTGGTCGAAATCGCGTTCGGAGCGGATCGTCGCGGCCTCGGGGCTCGACTGGACGATCATCCGGCCGCCCGCGGTCTACGGCCCGGGCGACAGGGAAACGCTTGAACTGTTCCGGATGGCGCGGCGCGGCTTCGTCGCGCTCCCCCCGGGCGGCCATTTTTCGGTCATCCATGTCGAGGATCTCTGCCGCCTGATCCTGGCGGTGATCGACGAGCCCGATACCGTCGCCGAAACCTATGAGCCCGACGACGGGAGCGAGCGAGGCTGGCAGCACCGCCATTTCGCACGCAGCCTGGGCCGGGTGTTCGGCAAGCGCGCCACGACCGTCGCCATGCCGCGCCTCCTGCTACACGGCTTGTCGCGCGTCGATCGGCTGCTGCGGCGCGGCGGCGCGAAGCTCACCACCGACCGAGTCAATTATTTCTGCCATCCCGATTGGGTGGTCACCGCCGAACGCCGTCCGCCCGCGACGTTGTGGCAGCCCCGCATCCGCACAGCAGCCGGGCTCCGCGAAACCGCCGACTGGTACCAAAGCCGGGGCTGGCTACGATAACGGCGCTTTCGCCCCCTCCGCCGAAGTAGCGGCACACCGCCACCGTCCTGCCCAATTTCCTTGGCACGGTGAAGCACCACGACCGTTGCCGGGAGTGGGTTTGGACCCTAAAGGCCGGCCATGACCGATCGAGAAGAAACGTTCGCCAAAGTCGCCGAGCTGATCGAGCCCTTCAACAAGAAGGACATCGCGCTCGCCGAGACCACGACCTTCGCCGGCGACCTCGAGTGGGACAGCCTGACGGTGATGGATTTCGTCGCCGCGATCGAGGACGAATTCGACATATTGATCACGATGAACATGCAGGCCGAGATCGAGACTGTCGGCCAGCTGGTGGATTCGGTCGAAGAGCTTCGAAACGAGGGATGACCGGAGCGCCATCGACATCGGAGACGGTCAGGCAGCTTGGAGAGCAGCCTGTCGAGTCATGCCCCTCCCCTCGAATCCGAGGGGAGGAGGCCCCTCCACCATGCTACGCATGGTCCCCCTCCCCTCGAATCCGAGGGGAGGAATTGCGGTGACCGATCTCTTCTCCAAGTTCGATCCGCTCATCGCCGAGCGGCAGGCGTTGCTCGATACCGGTGTGCGCGATCCGTTTGCGATCGTGATGGACAAGGTCATGTCCCCCACCCTCGCGCTGATCCAGGGCCGCGAGACCATCCTGCTCGGCACCTACAATTATATGGGGATGACGTTCGACCGGGAGGTGATCGAAGCCGGCAAGCGTGCGCTCGACGAATATGGATCGGGCACGACCGGCAGCCGCGTGCTGAATGGCACCTATCAGGGCCACAAGGAATGCGAGGAGGCGCTGAAGCTGTTCTACGGCACGCGCCACGCGATGGTCTTCTCGACCGGCTATCAGGCGAACCTGGGCCTGATGTCGACGATCGCCGGCAAGGAGGATTACATCATCCTCGACGCCGACAGCCACGCGTCGATCTACGACGGTTGCGCGCTCGGCAATGCCCAGATCGTGCGTTTTCGCCACAATAGCGTCGAGGATCTCGACAAAAGGCTCGGCCGGTTGCCGGCGGCGGGCGGGCGCCTGGTCGTGCTCGAAGGCGTCTATTCGATGCTGGGCGACATCGCGCCGCTGAAGGAGATGGTCGCCGTCGCCAAGAAACATGGCGCGATGATCGCCGTCGACGAGGCGCATGGCATGGGCTTCTTCGGCGCCAACGGCCGCGGCGTGTTCGAGGAAGCGGGCGTCGAGGATGAGGTCGACTTCGTGATCGGCACCTTTTCCAAATCGGTCGGCACGGTGGGCGGATTCATCGTCTCCAATCACCCCAAGTTCGAAGTGCTGCGCCTGGTTTGCCGGCCCTATGTGTTCACGGCCTCGCTCCCGCCCTCGGTCGTCGCCACCGCGGCGACCTCCATCCGCAAGCTGATGCACGCGGGCGAAAAGCGCGCGCATCTTTGGGAAAACAGCCGGCGTCTTCACAAGGGCCTTCGCGATCTTGGCTTCAACATCGCCACGCCCGAAGCGCAATCGGCGATCATCGCCATATTGATCCCCGACCAGCAGACCACGGTGCTGCTGTGGCAGGCGCTGCTCGAAGAAGGTGTCTACGTGAACATGGCGCGGCCGCCGGCGACACCGGCGGGGATGTACCTGCTGCGCTGTTCGTTATGCGCCGAGCATAGCGCGGAGCAGGTCGGGCAAATCTTGGCGCGGTTCGCAACGGCGGGGCGCGCCATCGGCTCTATCGGCTGAGCGGCCGCAGGCAGGGTCCGACAGGCCCACAGGAGTCCACAAACTGCTGAATCGTGGGCGTAAAGCGACCAAACGGCTTTCCACGAGTCGACGATTCGACTAAGCTTCGCGCCTCATCGGGGGAGAAACTGATGGACGCTGCGCCGGAGGAGGTCTCCTCAGGCTCGTGGCGACGGGGTTGGGCCAGTGTCGGCGCTATCGCCGCGACGATTTTTCTGATCACGCTGGTGGTGATGGTTACCATCTCCAACCGCAACCGAGACCGCGCGCTCGCTTGGGAGCGCCACACCTATGAAGTGATGTTGCTGACCCGCAACGTGGATTCGAGCATTGCCCGCTCGGAAGCCGCGCTCGGCCGTTATGTCCTCGACGAACAGTCCAAGACCGCCAACGCTTATTACAACGACTGGCGGCTCGCCGGCTGGCAGATCGGCCGGCTGCGGCAGCTTGTCAGAGGAGATCCCCGGCAACGCGGCCATGTCGCGATGCTTCAGACTCTGTACCGGGAGCGAGGCGAAGAACTTGCGCTCGCGGCGCGGGCAACCGCGCAAAAGAAGGCCAACTACGGCCTTGGCTATTATTATCAGGCCGGCATGTCCTCCACTCTGCCGGCAATCCGCAAAGCCTTGGATTCGATCGCCAAGCGCGAGCGCGACACGCTGGCCGAACGGATCGCAGCCACGCAGATGTTCGCCGACGAGGCCGATCAGCTCACCGAGTGGCTCGGCTGGATGGGTGTGTTGCTCGGGCTGGGCGCGATCGCGCTTGGGCTCGCCGCCTATCAGGCGATCAGCGAACGGCTGGTCGCACGACGCGATGCCGAGACCGAAGCCAATCGCGCCATGATGCTCGAACAGGCGGTTGCGGAACGAACGCGCGAGCTGCGCGATGCCAATGAGCGGCTGCGCGCCGAAGGCGCCGAGCGCGCGGCCGCGGAGGCGCAGCTGCGGCAGGTCCAGAAAATGGAGGCAGTCGGTCAACTCACCGGCGGAATCGCTCACGATTTCAACAATATGCTTGCCGTTGTCGTCGGCGGACTCGATCTTGCCCGGCGCAAACTGCGCGGGCCGCGCCACGAGGTCGAATTCCATCTCGAAAATGCGATGGAGGGTGCGAACCGAGCGGCCGCGTTAACCCGCCGGCTTCTCACCTTCGCGCGCTCCGAGCCGCTGCTGCCCGAAGGCGTCGCGCCGGCCGAACTGCTCGAAGGCATGCTCGACCTCATCGACCGCGCGATCGGCGAACGCATCACGGTAAAGACCTCCATCGTCGCCGATCCGTGGCATGTCTGGGTCGACACCCATCAGCTCGAGAATTCGATCCTCAACCTGGCCGTCAATGCCCGCGACGCCATGGACGGCCAGGGCCAGCTCGGCATCTCGATCGAGAATGTCACGCTGGCCAACGGCGAGGTGGGTGAGCTTGCGGCAGGCGATTATGTCCGGATCAGCATGTCCGACACCGGCGTCGGCATCCCGCCGGAAAATCTCGACCGCGTGTTCGAACCCTTCTTCACCACCAAGCCGGTCGGCAAGGGCACCGGGCTGGGCCTCAGCCAGATATTCGGGTTCGCGCATCAGTCGGGCGGCGACGTCACGATCGATTCGACGCTTGGTGCCGGGACCATTGTCGCCATCTATCTGCCGCGGTCGATGGCAGCCGCGCAAGACCATGCCGCGCGCGTCGCCAAGAGCAGGACCGAAACCATCGAAGCGAATGTGGTCGGCGCCGGGGCGGCGATCCTGGTCGTCGAGGATGATCCGCGCGTCAGCCGATCGACGGTCGGAGCGCTGGAGGAGCTCGGCTACCTGCCCACCGCCTGTGCCAGCGGCCGGGAGGCCCTCGATTTGCTGGCAAAGGACAATGTCTTCGACCTTATCATCACCGACGTGATGATGCCCGAAATGACCGGCCCGGAACTGGTTCGCACGCTCTCCGGCCGCTTTCCATCGCTCGGCGTCATCTTCGTCACCGGTTACGTCGGCGAAGCCAGCGATACCGAAGAGCTGAGCGGCCACGACATTTTGCGCAAGCCGTTCACGGTGGCGGCCCTGGCCGAAGCCGTCGCCACAGTGCTCTCGCGCCGCGTCAGCGCACGACCCCACGCGCCAACAAGCGAGGCAGCAGAATAAGCGCGCCAAGCAGCGGCCAGCGCCGCTGCCACGGCGCAGGAACGATATTCGTCCCCGCGTGGCGGTTGATCTTCCATGCGAGATAGTCAATCCCGCCGGCGAAGGTGAAGCTGGCCTTGGCGAGCCGGAGCAGCGTCAGCCGCTTGCCGCGGCGCTGGGTCCGCCGCCACGCCTTGCGCGCCGCCTCCCTTCGCCGGGCATCGGGCGTCTGGCCCGTCGCATATCCGGCCGCCTCAGCAACCACGCGGTAACGGTCCGGATCGGAGTCGACGATGGCACCGGCCCGCGTGCCCCGCTCGGCGCGAAGCTCGGCCCCATAGGTGAGGGCGAAAGCATTGCGCCACACGGCGAGCGGATCGCCCGCCGCCGCGTCGTCCATCGTCGGCCGGGTCAGCAGCAGCAGCGTTTCGGCGGCGGCGGCGACATTGGCGACGATCCGGCCACGCACCTTGTCATCGACACACCAGACAAGCCGCGCTGGTTGCGCAAAGCGCGCATAGACCGAGCTGCTGCGGGCCGAAGCGCTGCATTCGCGCGCGAAATCGGCCTCGCTCAGCACCGCATATTTCCCCGCCAGCCCCTCATGAGCGAAAGGAAAGACATTGGGAGGGATCAGCCGGTTGGCGAGCGCCAGCCAGCCGCGGCCGTATGCGGCGCGATAATCGGAGACGATGAGATAGAAATCGAGCATCAGCCCGTCGAGCTGGCGCTCGCGCAGGCACGAGCCGTAGAAGAGCACGGCCCTGGCCGCGCCATCGTAGCGCGCGGTAACCGCCATCGCCATCGCGACGACGCGCGGATCGACCGGCTCGGCCAGCTCCCCGGCGATGATGTTGTTCAGCTTGGACCTGTCCATCTGTCTATCGAAAATGGCGGCATCGCTCGCGGCGAGCGGCCCGCGCGAGCTTAAGCCGCCAGGCGCAGGAAAGGAACGGGTGGGGTCGGCTTGAGAACGATCGGATGATCCTTATTGGCTTCGAACAGCTCACCGTCGAGGATCACGTTGGTTCGCTCGCCTTCGATCCGTATCTCGTCGCCATGCTCGAGATGCACGCCCGAGACCCGATACTGGCCGAGCTTGCCGAAAATCGCCGCAAAAACCGCCTTGATCATGGTCAAAGGCCGCCGCTCGATGACCATCAACTGCAGCGCACCAGCGCGGATCTGGCCAGAGGGCGGCTGATGGCCAAGCAGCAAGCGATGCAGCGTCGTCACCATCAGAAAGGCGAAGGCGCCCTGAATCTGACCTCGGTGCACCACCGACACCTTCACGGGCACGGGACGCGGCGGAAGAAAGGCGGCGCGCAATCCGAAAATGATCGTCAGGAAGGTCGCGATCAGGGTCAGGACGTGACTGAAGCCGTTGGGAAATCCGAGCGGATAGACCTTGTGGCGGCAATAGAGCATCGTATCGGCAAGGCCAGCGCCGCCCAGGAACATGCCGAGCACCGGCTTGCTGGCGGAACCGTCCGACAAGGCGATCAACTCGCGGGACACGATGTGCGGCACCATGTCGCTGCGCACGAGCTCGAGCACGCGTTCCAACGCAACGATCGGATCGCCCTCGGCGCCCAGATCCAGCGCGATAAGATTGGTCTTGCCGTTGGGCAGCACCGCCACCGGCGGGATGTTCTCGCCGAAATGGCCGCCATGATAGAGTTCGGTCAGCGCAGCCTGGACCGTGCCGTCGCCGCCGTTGATGACAAGCACCTTGGGTTCGATGCGCGCGATCGTCTTGAGCGCCGTGCCGATCTGATCGACATGCTCGACCTCATAATGGAAGATGTCGCTATGCGCGGCGCAAAAGCTCCTTACCCGCGGCAGCAGCGACCGGTTGCCGCTCGACCTGGGATTGGAAAGGAGCGCGACGCGCGCCATCGCTCAGCCGCGCCCCACCGGGCCGATCGACAGGCCCTGGCGATAGTTGAGGACGACATCGATCGATCGCACGCCGTTGCCTACCGGCACCGTGACTTCGCTGACCTTCGGCTTGTACGAGAAGATGGTGAGCTTCGGATTGCGCGAGAAGCCGCCGCCATCGTTCCAATCCGATCCGTTGTTCTTGGTGTCGTGGCGCACCGCGACCGCATAATTGCCCGCCTTCGGCACCGCGAGGCAGATGTGCATCGGCTCGTTTCCGTGCACGGGGAGATCGATGCGGCGCAGCCACTTGCCCTTGACGAGAAAATCCGAATTGCCCGGGTAGAGCTGGACCCGCAACTGACCGGTCGGGCTCTTGAAGCCCGAGACATTGACGAGGATGGCAGGCCGATCGGCGTCCGCGCGGCAGGCGGCTGCGTCCGGGCCGATTGCCTGCGCGGCCGCGGCCGGCGCCAGCATCGCCAGGGCGACACCGGCGGGAATAAGCACAAGTTTCAACATGACCATCACGCTCCGGGAAGCTATAGCCACGCCCTTTCGGACATGACCGATTGGCACCAGCCCCCATGTTCGATGCTGAGATGATGCAAGGTTGCGGCCAAAATATGGTGATGGGGCGTCCAAAAGTTGCGTTTCGCCACACAAATTGACCGTTATCTGGCGAAGCTGATCTTCGTCCCCCTGGTCGGCACGCTGGCGCTGGCGGCAATGCTGCTGCTGCTCGAAAAGATGCTGCGCCTGTTCGACTTCGTCGTCAGCGAGGGTGGGCCGGTGAGCGTTGTGTGGCGGATGCTGGCCAACCTCATTCCCGAATATATGTCGCTCGGCATCCCGATCGGGCTGCTGATGGGCATCTTGCTGGCTTTCCGCAGGATCGCGCTGTCGTCGGAGCTGGACTCCCTGCGCGCCGCAGGCGTCAGCTACGCGCGATTGCTTCGCATTCCCTATCTGTTTGCGGCGGCGCTCATGCTGCTCAACCTCGCGATCGTCGGTTTCATCCAGCCTTATGCTCACTACAAATATGAAGGACTTCGCTTCGAGCTGCGTTCCGGCGCGCTCGGCGCCTCGATCAAGGTGGGCGAGTTCACCAATCTCGGCAAGAGGATGACGTTGCGCGTCGAGCGCAGCGACGACGAAGGCCGGCGCCTCCATCAGGTGTTCGTGCGCGCCGAAAGCCGTGATGGGCGTACCCTGGCCGTCACCGCCGATCGCGGCACCTTCCTCGCCACCGACGATCCCGACACGATCATATTGCGCCTGGCGAGGGGCCGGCTGGTCCATGACGCACCGGGCTACAAGACGCCGCGCGTGCTGAGCTTCGAAAATCACGACCTGCCGATCAACCTCCCCGCGATCGATGCCTTTCGCGGCCGCGGCAAGGGCAATGACGAGCTGACGATTCCCGAGCTGGTTCGCCTTGGCACGACGCCCGGCCTCGCCGAGACCAAACGCGATTCATTCCGTGCCAACCTCCACTACCGGCTGGCGGAAGTGGCGATGATGGCATTGCTGCCGCTGCTCGGGATCGCTTTGGGAGTACCGCCGAAGCGCAGCGTTTCGGGCCTCGGCATCTTTCTGTCGATCGTGATGGTGGTGACCTATCACAAGGTGAATCAATATGCCGAACAGATGGGAGCGCTCGGCCGGGTCCATCCGGTGGTGGCGCTGTGGACGCCGTTTCTGGTCTTCGCGCTGCTCATATTGTGGATGTACTGGACGATCGCGCACAAGCCGGGCGGACAGCCGATCGGCGCGCTCGAACGCGTCGCGGCCAAGGCCGGCAAAGCGGTTGCGCGAATCCTGCGGCTCGGAAGGCCCGAAGCGGAGCCGGCATGAACCTCAATCTCCAATTCTTCCCGTCGCGCACGGTCGCTTTCTACATGGCGCGGATGTTCCTGGTCCGTTGCTTTGCGGTGTTGGCCGCGCTTGTGCTCGTCCTGCAGACGCTCGACCTGCTCGGCGAATCGGGCAAGATCCTCGAATATGCCGGCAACGGCGACGCCCAATTGTGGCATTATGTGCAGTTGCGCTTTCCGCAGCTGGTGGCCCGCTTCCTCCCCTTCTCCGTCCTGCTCGCGACCTTGATCACCTTCGTCACCTTGAACCAGAATAGCGAGGTGATCGCGATGAAGGCGGCCGGCATATCCGCCCACCAGATCATCGCCCCGCTGATTCTCGCCAGCCTCGGCGTCGCCATCGTGACCTTCGTCTTTCAGGAGCGGGTGGTCACTCGCGCGACGGCCGCGCTCAACATCTGGGAGGCGGTGGATTACGGGCCGGTGCCGCCCGAACATGGTGTGATCACCAACGTCTGGGTCAAGCACGGCGACGACCTCGTCCAGGCGGAACAGGTGTTCGGCAAGGGCGCGGCGACACGGCTCAGGAACGTAACCATCTACGATCGCACCGGCGGCACTCTGATCGCCGAGGCGAGCGCCATCGAGGCACGTCCGAGCGGTGACGGCTGGCTGCTGCGGCAGGTCAAGCTCTTCAACGTGACGGCCGGAAACGAGCGAAGCTTCGCGTCGGTCCGCGCCTTGAAAGGCGTCACGACGGATCAATTCACCATGTCCACCGTCAACGCCGACGAACAGGATCTTCCGACGCTCCAGCGCTCGATCCACGAGCTTTCGGTGTCCGGACGTCCCACGGAGTCGCTCCAGTCGAGCCTGTGGCACAAGATCGCCGGACCGATGTCGGCGGTGCTGATGCCCTTGCTCGGCGGCATCGCAGCCTTTGGCCTCGCCCGCTCCGGCCGGCTGCTGCTGCGCGCGATTCTCGGCATGGCGCTCGGCTTCGCTTATTTCGTGATCGACAATTTCGCCCTCGCGATGGGCAATTTCGGCGCTTATTCGCCCTGGCTCGCGGCATGGGCGCCCTTCGCCTTGTTCCTCCTGATCGGCGAAACCGTGCTCATCCGCACCGAAGAATGAACGAGCCGGCCAGAAGAGTCGTGAAAAGTCGCGTGAATCCATTGTCTTAACGAAAGGCATGCTTCCAATGGCCTTATTCTGCCCCGAATCCGCCGCATTGCTCTTTCATCGCCACCGCACCATATGGCTTATCGGGCAGGAGCAGACGTTCTCGGCTGCGGCTTGAAGGGAAATGAGGGTGAAAACGGCGACTTCGGTGCGATCGGGCTTCTGGAGCCGCTCGCATCATCTCGACAAGATGACGCTCAAGGAGCTGGTCGTCGCTTATGCCCAATATCCGGGCATCATCGTCTATGTCGTGCTCGCGCTGATCGCGATCGCGCTCTATGTTGCCTTTCCCGCCCCGCTGCTGCCGACGCTGGTCGCGGTGCTCGCCGCGGCGCTCATCTATCCGCTGGTGTGGTATCTGCTTCACCGCTGGGTGCTGCACAGCCGCTGGATGTTCAAGGTCTCGCCGCTCGCCGCGACCTGGAAGCGGATCCATTACGACCACCACCAGGATCCCAACCATCTCGAAGTATTGTTCGGCGCGCTCCACACGACGCTTCCCACGGTCGCGATCGCAACCGCGCCGATGGGCTATCTCATCGGCGGCATGGGCGGTGCCTTCGCGGCGATCGCCACCGGTCTGCTCACCACCTGTCTGTATGAATTCTGCCATTGCATTCAGCATCTCGCCTACAAGCCCAAGTCCAAATGGCTCGCCGAGATCAAGCGCCGTCACATGGCCCATCATTTCCACGACGAGACGGGAAATTTCGGGATCACCAACTTCTTGTGGGACCGGCTGTTCGGCACCTTCTACGAGCGCACAGAGCGGCCCCGGAAAAGCCCGACCGTATTCAACCTCGGCTACACGCCCGAGATGGCACGACGCTGGCCGAGGGTCGCCACGCTGTCAGGCGGGGTGGCCACCGGTCATCCCCGCCAGCGCAAGCGCGCCTGAACAGGTCGTCAGAGCGATACCGAGACGCGACGCAGTGACAGCGGGCGAGCCAGCCGCTACCTAGCCGCGATGGACATCCCCGCCGCCCCGACAGTGACGATCAGACCGGTCGAATCGCGCGCCGACCGCAAAGCCTTCGTCGATCTCGCTTTCCGGCTGAACGCCTCCGATCGATCCTGGGTGCCGCCGCTCAAGAGCGAAGTCCATGGCCTGATCACCCCCGGCAAGAATCCGTGGTTCGAACATGCGGAGGCCGCCCTCTTCCTCGCCGAGCGGGACGGCAGGGCGGTCGGCCGCATCTCGGCGCACATCGACCGCTTGCTGCTCGAGACGATGGGGCCGGGGATCGGCAATTGGGGCATGCTCGAGGCGGAGGACGAGGCGACGGCGAGCGCATTGCTGAACCGAGCCGAGCAATGGCTGAAGGACAAGGGCATGACGCGGTCGATGGGACCGCTGAGCCTTTCGATCTGGGACGAACCGGGGCTGCTCGTCAGCGGCTTCGACCAGAGCCCGACCGTGATGATGGGGCATAACAGCCCGGTCTACCAAAATTGGGTCGAGGCGGCCGGCTATAGCGGAATCAAGGACCTCTTCACATTCGAGCTCGACATATTGCGGCCGATGCCTTCGATCGTGCAGCGGATCGTCGCGAGCGGCGAACGCAACAGCCGGATCCGCGTGCGCAACGTCGACAAATCGCGGTTCGACCAGGAGGCGGCGCTGATCCTGGGCATCCTCAATGATGCATGGTCGGACAATTGGGGATTCGTGCCGCTCACCGATGCCGAAATCGCTTATGCCGGCAAGAAGCTCAAACCGATCGTTTACGAGGAGCTGGTTCGGGTCGCCGAGCTCGACGGCGAGCCGGTGGCGTTCATGATGACGCTTCCCGATCTCAACGAGCTGATCAAGGATCTGGACGGCAAGCTGTTCCCGTTCGGTTGGGCCAAGCTGCTCTGGCGGCTGCGCAAGCCGCGAACGCGCACCATGCGCGTTCCGTTGATGGGGGTCGTGAAGCGGCTGCAGTCCACGCGCCTCGCCAGCCAGCTCGCTTTCATGCTGATCGAATATTCGCGGCGCGATTCGGCGCGAAGCTTCGGGTCGCAACGCGGCGAGATCGGCTGGATCCTCGAGGACAATATGGGCATGCGCTCGATCGCCGAAGCGATCGAGAGCCACGTCAACCGCGTCTACCGGATCTACGATAAGGCGCTGGCCTAAGATCGACCTTACTCTTCTTCGATCTCCACCCAGGTCGGAGCGTGATCCGAAGCCTTTTCGCGGCCGCGATAGTCCTTATCGACGCCCGCATCGAGCAGGCGGTCGGCAGCGGACGGCGACAGCAGCAGGTGATCGATGCGGAAGCCGGCGTCGCGCTGCCAGCAGCCGGCCTGATAGTCCCAGAAGGTATAGAGTGCGCCTTCGGGATTGCGGGCGCGGATCGCATCCGTCCAGCCCTGGTGAAGGATCCGCCGGAACGCTGCCCGGCTTTCGGGCTGCATCAGTGCGTCTTGCGCCATGGCGCCGACCGAAAACACGTCATCATGGCTGTCGGTGGGTATGACGTTCCAGTCGCCGGCGAGCACGACCGGCCGCTCTTCGGCAAGCAATCCGAGCGCATGGCCGCGCAGCCGCTCCATCCAGTTCAACTTATACTGGAATTTCTCGGTCCCGATGGGGTTGCCGTTGGGGAGATAGATCGATGCCACCACCACCCCCGCACATTCCGCTTCGATATAGCGGCTGTGGGTATCGTCGGGATCGCCGGGCAAGCCGATGCGCCGCAGCTTCGGCTCCAGGCTTGAGGTCAGTATCGCGACGCCGTTGAATCCCTTTTGACCGTGCCAGACACCGCGATAGCCCGCCTCGGCGATCTCGTCGGCCGGGAAGCTGTCGTCGGCGCATTTGATCTCCTGGAGGCAGAGCACGTCCGGCTTCCGTTCGTCGAGATATTCGATCAGCCGCGGCAACCGGGCGCGAATGCCGTTCAAATTGTAGCTGACGATTTTCATGCCGTCGGCTTAGGGTCCAAACCCGATCGCGACAATGGTCCGGGCCTTAAGCGCCCGGCCTAAACCGAGAAGCTGGAGCCGCAGCCGCAGCCGGAGGTGGCGTTCGGGTTGGTGACCTGGAAGGACGCACCGCCGAGCGATTCGACATAATCGACCGCGCCGCCGCGGACGAGGTCGAGACTCATCTCATCGACGACCAGCGTGACGCCATCGATCATTGTCGCCAAATCGTCGGACTCGATCCGGTCGGCAAGGCCGAAGCGATATTGAAAGCCCGCACAGCCGCCGCCATCGACCGAAAGACGAAGGATGGGTGTCTTGCCCTGGCGTTGCGCTATCGCCGCAACGCGTGCGGCTGCGGCCGGGGTCAAGTGAATGTCGCTGCTCGCGCTCATGGGATGAAGATAGGACGCCGCGGCGCCATGAACAAGCGCCGTGGCTCAGGACCGTATCCAATGGCGCGCAGCCATGGACAAGAGCGGATGCTTGTGCCTGGCTGGCCGAGGCGCCATAGAGCCGCCAACCCCAAGCCATGGAGCCGGTCATGAAAGCCCGCGTCTACGTAACGCTGAAGAACGGCGTGCTCGATCCGCAGGGCAAGGCGATCCACCATGCGCTGCAGGGATTGGGTTTTTCGGGAATCAACGACGTGCGCGCCGGCAAGCTGATCGAGCTCGACATCGGCGAAGAGGTCGGCGACGCCGATCTGGAAGCAATGTGCCGAAAATTGCTCGCCAACACGGTGATCGAGAATTTCCGCATCGAGCGCGAGGCGAAAGCGTGAAAAGCGCGGTCGTCGTCTTTCCAGGATCCAATTGCGACCGCGATCTGGCGGTCGCGCTCCATGAGGTGAGCGGCCGGAAAGCGGCGATGGTCTGGCACCGCGAAACCGAGCTGCCGCAAGGGATCGACCTGGTGGCCATCCCCGGCGGCTTTTCCTATGGCGACTATCTTCGCTCGGGCGCGATGGCGGCCAATTCGCCGATCATGCGCGCGATCAGGGACGCCGCCGACAAGGGCGTCTCGGTGCTCGGCGTGTGCAACGGTTTCCAGATCCTGACCGAGGCCGGCCTGCTGCCCGGCGCGCTGATGCGCAACGCCGACCTGAACTTCGTCTGCCGCGACGTTCCGCTCAAGGTAGAAAACAGCCAGTCCGCCTTCACCAGCCGCTACGAATCGGGCGAGCAGATTCACATTCCGGTGGCGCATCACGACGGCAATTACACCGCCGACGAAGAGACGCTCGATCGGCTCGAAGGCGAAGGCCGAATCGCCTTCCGCTATCTCGATCCGGTCAACGGATCGGCGCGCGACATCGCCGGGATCATCAACGACAAGGGAAATGTGCTCGGCATGATGCCGCACCCCGAACGCGTGATCGAAGCGGCGCATGGCCGGACCGACGGGCGGCGGCTGTTCGAAGGGATCATCGAAGCGCTCGGCTGAGCTCACGGGCCCGACCTTCGTTCAACGGCCGGATTGACCCTCAAGCTCAGCGAACGGGACCATGACATGCTCGCGGTAGGCGGGCCGCGCCTGCAGCCGCGCATACCAAGCTTCGACATTGGGCAGCGAGGGGCGCGGCAGTTCCATCTCATAATAGCGATAAAGCGTGCTTCCGGCGGGAATGTCGCCCAGCGACAGCGTGTCGCCGCACAGATAGTCGTGCCGCGCCAGCTGTCGCTCGAGGAAACCGTAGAGATGCGCGCAGGCCTGGATGTTGCGCTGGATCGCCGACCAGTTACGCCGCTCGGGCGGCGTCCGGTAAAAGCCCCCAAACAGCCCGCCCAGGAAGGGCTGCTGCAGCGTGGCCGCAAACCAATCCATCCAACGGTCCGATTCCGATCTGACGGCAGGATCCCCGGCCCAATAATCGGGCGCGCCGTAACGCGCCGCCAGATAGCGAAGGATGGCATGCGATTCCCATATCGCTACGTCGCCGTCCTCGACGACCGGCACCCGGCCGTGCGGATTGAGGGCGCGAAATTCGGGCGTCGCCAGTCTACCGAACGCCCCGCCCGCGGGGATATGCTCATATTCCAGGCCAAGCTCGCCGACGAGCCACAGCACCTTCTGGACATTGAGCGAGCTTCGGCGTCCCCAAACTTTGAGCAAACGTTCCTCCACAGCGCAGTCGAAGCCTAGTCCATCGTAGCCGTAGAAGGTCGCGCAAAACAGCGCCCTCGATGCTTCGCGGAGCGCGGCGGCCGGTCAAAGCCGTGCGGCGAAAGGCGTGAAATCGGTCCCCTTATCGTAGACGTCGACGCCCTCGCGCCGTTTGAGGAATCCGACCACCGCATAAGTGACCGGAGTGAGAACGACTTCCCATCCGACCTTGAGCGCCCATTGCGTGAACAGGATCTTGACGACGTCCGCATGGCTCCACCCTTCCGCACCGAGAAAGGCGAGCGGATAGAATAGCATGCTGTCGATACCCTCTCCCACGATCGTCGAGCCGATCGTGCGGGTCCACAAATGCTTACCTTCGGTCCAGACCTTCATCTTGGCAAGCACTACGCTGTTGGCGAATTCGCCGGCCCAGAAGGCCACGATCGAAGCGCCGATGATGCGCGGAACCTGGCCGAATATCTGCTCGTAGGCGGCCTGGCCGTTCCAACCCCGATCGGGCGGCAGTGCGACCACGACCCACGACATCAGGGCCATGAACAGCAAGGCGCCGAAGCCGGCCCAGATGCAGCGCCGGGCGTGGGCGTAGCCGTAGACTTCGGTCAGCACGTCCCCAAGCACGTAGGAAATGGGAAAGAAGAGAATCCCGGCGCCGAACGGCCAGGGTCCGATCAAGGGCAGATCCACCACCGCGCGCTTGCCCGCGCCGAGCACGTTCGAGAGCAGGAGGATGGTGACGAACGCCGCCATCGCGAAATCGAAATATCGGAACGACCGTCCCGAGACGGCCGCCGCGTAGACCCGCCTGATCCTTCCCTCGCTCATTCCCGTCGTGACTAACCATGTTCCGCTCGCCTGCAAAGCACGCTAAGGATCGCGAGGAGCGCCCGTAGCTCAGCTGGACAGAGCACGAGCCTTCTAAGCTTGGGGTCGCAGGTTCGAATCCTGCCGGGCGCGCCAGGCTTTGGTCCTCGGGAGGAAGCATTGAGGAAGTTGCCGGGTCTCATCGTCGCCTGCGCAGTCGCGGTCCCTACTGGGCTGCCGGCGCAGGCAATCGGGAGCGGGGACCAGGCGACCAACAGCATTGCGGCTGCACCTGAAGTCGTGCCCAGCAACTGGTCGTTGTCGCGCCCCAAGACCCGCAAGAATGGCATCCCCCGCCGCGGCGGCACGGTCACCCAAACGCCGGCTCCGGCCGCGCACCCCTCCGCCAAGCCGCGGATCTACGGCGGCGTGAACGTCCGCAGCGGCAAGCGCCAGAAGGGCAATGGCAAAGTCGGCGTGGCCATCCCGTTCTAATCCGGTTCCCGATCCGGCGCGCATGGCGGCGGAAGCGCCCGAAGCGTCAATTCAATAATGCAGGCCAAAGCCGAATGCGAACAAGGGATGCTTGGTATCGTCGGGCAGATCCTCGGCCTGCGCCTCAACCTCCGCCATCGATGAAGGCAGCTCGAACGGCAGCCGGCCCTCGGGGCGAGCCTTTCCAGTCACGACGGCGAGCAGATTTTCGTCGCTGACGCCGAAATTGCCGATGAGCGCGCTGGTCCTGCCGACGACTGCGGTGAGGATCGCGGGCCGATCAAGGAAGACGGTGACGATCGTCGGAACCCTGGCGCTGATCCGCACGATTGCGTCATAATCCTTTTGGCCGGCCTGGAAGGCAAGGCTGCCCTCGTGAAACAGCCTTCCCAGAAAGTGGCGCGGGTGAAGCAGCTCATAAGGAGTCGCGGTCCGGATGATGGCGACATCGGCCTCCTCCGGCGTAGCAACCGGAATCAGCCCTTGAGCGCGCGCGGCCTCGGGTGCGATATTGTAAAGGTAGACCTTCCTCGCACCTTTGAGCGGCAGGATCTTTCCTTCATTCCGGAGCAGCACCAGGGCATTGCGCTGGACCGAATCGGCCTCGGCCTGAAAAGACGTGCTGCCCAACAGCCGGCCTGCGCGCGCCGGGTCGACATAGGGATTTTCGAACAGGCCCTGGCGGAACTTCAGGAGCATGACGCGATAAGCCGATTGCTCCAGACGCTTCTCGCTCAGCTCACCGTTCCGCACGGCTTCAACCAGCACGTCGGACTCGTCGGCGCCGCCGAACTGATCGATGCCGGCCTCGACGCCCTTCACGAAGCGCTGGCGGCGGCTGAGCTCCTGCACGCCCCAAGACATGCCAATAACCGGCGGCTGATCGGGATCGCCCCCGCTCATGCACGCTTCAGGACAATCGTTGGTGATCAGCCAATCGGAGAGGATCACGCCCTCGAACCGATAGCGTCCACGCAGCAGATCGGCCAATAGCCAGCGATTGAAGCCGGAACCGACCTGTTCGACGGTCCTGCCCTCCCATTCCAGATTCTCGAGGATCGAATAGGTCGGCATCACGCCCGCCGTCCCGGCCGCGAACGCCGGCAGGAAGGGCTTGATATGATAAGCGAAATTCTTGCCCGGAAAGCTCGCAAAACGGCCGTAGTGGAAGTGGCTGTCCCAGCCCTGCTTGGCGGCGCCGTAGCCAACCCAATGCTTGACGAACGTGGCCACACCGTCGGGCGCGACACCATGCGCGCCATGCTGAAAACCTTCCACATAGGCGCCGACCAACCTGGCCGCGAGATCGGCATCGGCACCGAAGGTGGCGATCTGGCGCGGCCATCGCGGTTCGGTGGCAAGATCGGCCTGGGGCGACAAGGCCTCGTGGATGCCGACCGCGCGATATTCCTGCCGGGCGATATCGGCGAAGCGGCGAAGCGCTGCAGGATCACCCAAAGCGGCGAAACCGGCTGCCTCGGGCCATTGCGAGAATCCTATCGGGCTTATTCCGGCGCTACCGAGATATTGGAAATGGTTGCGCGGATCGGTGCTGAGGGAGAGCGGAATCCCCAACCGCCCGTGCTCGGCCAATTCCTGCAACCTATTGTGGGCCTCGGCCAATTTTGCGGGCTCGGCTCCGAGGCGGGTGATCAGGCTGGTGACGTTGCGATCGAGAATGATCCGACGCGCCGCCGCGAAATCATAATCGCTGCCGCCCATGAGCACACCGCCCGAGAATGGCAGCGTCCCGTGCATCATCGCGCCGGCCTTTTCCGCCAATGTCATCCGCCCGACGAGGTCGTGCGCCCGTTCCTCCGGCGAGCGCCGCCAATCCTCATAAGGTTCAAGGGTGCCGCTACGGTCGAGATCACGAAAACGAAATCCGCCCGCTTCGATAATCGGAATCGATCGGCTGCCGAGGATGGGCTGCTGGCCGCCGCGGACCTGGGCCGCAGGAATCGCACATCCTGCAATGGAAACAAGAGCAACCAAGGTCAGCACGCGGCGCATGAATCGTCCCCCTCATAAGCCGCGGCCCATAGGGCCGTGCCCGCGGCCCCATGCGCACGACATTTGTTTTGCGCAAAGCAGATTCTTATGGGACGCTATAGCAATCGGCTGGCACCCAGCGGCCGCGAAGCGGAAGGGCAAATGGATCGGGATCCCCGCGCGATAATCGCTGAATCCCGAATGAGCCGAGCTCAGATCATCGCGGTGGCGATCACTTTGGGTCTCAGCGGGCTCGACGGTTTCGACGTTCTGTCGATCAGCTTCGCCTCGCCGAACATCGCCGCCGAATGGGGTATCGAACGCGCCGCTCTGGGCATCGTGCTGTCGATGGAGCTGATCGGAATGGCGGCCGGATCGATCGGCCTCGGCGGCATTGCCGATCGAATTGGCCGGCGGCCGATGATTCTGGCCTGCCTGGTCGTCATGGCGATCGGGATGTTCATGGTGACGGCCACCGACAGCATCGCGATGCTGGCGCTGTGGCGCGTATTCACCGGCCTCGGCATCGGTGGAATGCTCAGTGCGATCACCGCCACGGTGGCCGAATATGCCAATGCGCGGACCAAGAATGCCGCTGTCGCGCTGACGGCAATCGGCTATCCGATCGGCGCCGTGCTGGGCGGTATCGTCGCTTCGCGGCTGTTACAAGCCGCCGACTGGCGGGCGATCTTCCTGTTCGGCTCGGCGGCCACCTTGTGCTTCATTCCGATCGTCTGGTTCGCCCTTCCCGAAACCATCTCCTTCCTTTGCCATAAAAGACCGCGAGGCGCGCTCGACGAGATCAACCGTTCGTTGGCACGTATGGGGCGGCCGCGGGTGGCCGCCTTGCCGCCCGTCGGCGACAACGCACCCCGGAAATCGATTGCCGATATATTGCGCCCCGAGCTACTCGCCACGACCTTGCTGGTCACGATCGCCTATTTCGCGCACATGACCACCTTCTACTTCATCATTAAGTGGGTACCCAAGATCGTCACCGACATGGGCTTCGCGCCTTCGGCCGCCGCGGGCGTGCTGGTTTGGGCCAATGTCGGCGGCGCCGCCGGCGGGGCAACACTCGCAATGCTGGCGCGCTGGATACCGCTCAAGCTGCTGTTGCTGACCGTCTTGGTGGGATCGGTGCTGATGGTGAGCTGGTTCGGGCGCTCACAGCCGGATCTGGCGGCCCTGGCGTGGTCCGTTGGAATCGCCGGTTTCTTCACCAACGCCGGCGTGGTCGCGCTTTACGCCATTTTCGCCCAGGTCTTCCCTACCCATGTTCGCGCGACCGGAACCGGCTTCGCCATCGGCTTCGGCCGACTGGGAGCGGTGATCTCGCCGATCTTGGGCGGGGTCTTGATGCAGGCGGGAGTCAGCCTTTCCGGCGTCGCCATCACGATGGCCTGCGGATCAGCCATCGCCGCCATCGCGATCCTATTCGTGCGCGTGGCCGAGGCCGAGGAGACGCCCAGGCCAGCGTAGCTCATCGATGCGGAATTCCAGAGCAGGATGCGATTAGGTTGAATCGCATCCTGCTCTAGAAAATCCCGCCGCCAAGCGCGAGCCGAATGACGCCGATCGCGATCACCAGGAGATTGAGGTTTCGGCCGGTGTTGCTGCGCGATACGAAGCCGATCAATGCGCCGACCATCGCCATCGGAATGATCAACCAGTTCGCCCAGCCGAGCAAGGGTATGAAGGCCACAATGGCGAACAGGAGCGCCACCGAGCCGACGATCAGCGACAGCAGATTCATCATCATTCCATCTCCAGGGCGCGAAAGCACTTCATCGCGTCAAGGCCGATGCGGCAATTCCGTTCGTACGCAATGCGGAGACCGGCTTCAACGACGCGGTTGCATTTGTCCGCCGGCGGCCGACGTCAACCGATCCTATTTCGGTGCGACATCGTTCGGCCGGCGTTGGGAACCGGCGCTGGACTGCAATATCTGGCGCGCGATCTGCATCTCGTCGAGTGGATTGCCGAAAACGATCCCTGCGCGATGATCTTCTTGCCACGCAATGACCCCCTCGGCCTTCAACAAGCCGCACGTCACGACAACCGGCTCGCCTTTGACCAGAGGAACTGGCGTTTCGACCATCGCGCCGCCCTCGGAGAGATTGTGAAGCTGGGCGGTCTGACGGCGGTCGCCGCAATCCACCAGAACGGGAACCGACACCGGGGTGCGCATGGCATCTCGGCGGTCAAGAGACGCCGGGCGCGATGGGTCCCGTGCGGCAGTCATTCCCATATCTTTTCTCCACCATCACAATGGCCGCCTCGCGGCTAACCCCGGGTAAGGCAAAGATACGGTAAATTTACCGCCCGCTTCGCGACGAACCGAAAGCACAGATGGCAAAGGCGAGCGAGCCGGCGAACCGATGAACAGCCCGCTTCTAAACGGCCAGATGCCGGTTCAGATCGTTTCGCGCATGTCGACCCGAGACTTGGCCGGCTTTGCGGGCCGAGCGACAGGAGCCGACGGCGCGACAGCGGTAGGCGCGCGCACCTGCGACGGAGGAGCGGCGCAATTGCCCGAACTTTGCGAGACGACCTTGGCAGGCCGTCCTGGTCCGGCGGAAGTGACCGTTACCATGCGACGGCAGACCGCATTGCCGCCATTGGTCGAAACGAAGCTGTAGTAAGCGCTTCCTGGCGGCATGGCGCCCGGCACTGCCAAGGCGGCCCGGCCGCTGCCACGGTGCGCTTGCGAGGCAAGCAGCGCAGCCTGGCGATCGAGCATTTCACTCCGGCGACGCATATCGGCTGCGATCAGATCCATCATCAGGAACGGATCGGCGAGGCGAGGATCGGCCACCGTGACTCGCCGCACCGGTACGAAGACGATCCGCGGCTGCACGTTGCCGCGATAGCGAAGCTGCTGAACGCTGCCGTCGGGCATGGCGACATCGATGACGTGGATGGTCTGTGCGGCAGCAACGGCGGCACCGGCAAGTGCAACGGTTGCAGCGCCGACGACAAGGATTTTGGAGATCGTTCGCATGGGCTCCCTCGTTTCAGACGCGACCGGGCGGCAAATCTGCGGCGGCCAACCTGAACGTCAGATTAGCGCGGCGGGCCCGCACCCGATCGTTCATTCGGAAAGTCCGCGGGAAGCGGTTCATAAAGGCGCTGCCCGAGCGACGGCAATAGCGGCTTGACCCCGGTCCGCGGCCGCCGTTCCGCGCTTTGGCAATTGCGCCCGGCGGCCTTCAGCCGGTCCGTCGCTCGGATATCGCCGCATCGTCGCCGAACACGAGATCAAGATAGAGATCGGCGAGTTGGTAATGGAAGCTCACCAGCCGCTCGTCCGTCGATGCTTGAGCGTGGGCGATTTCTTCCTCGGCCCGGCGATGGAAATAGGCCTTCTCGTCCTCACTCATCGAGCAACACCGCTTCGCCGGTTTCAAACCTGCTGCTGAGCAAAGCCATGGCGTCCCCGACCGTCGTGCAGCTTTCGGCCTGATCATCCGGTATGTGGAGGTCGAAGGCTTCTTCGAAGGCCATGGTCAGCGAAACGAGATCGAGCGAGTCCGCGCCCAAGGATCGAAAGCTGACGGTGTCCAGAATCAGCGACGGTGAAACGCCAAGGTGCTCCGCGATGACTTTACGGGCACTCTCTTCCATTCTCGTCCTCCGAGACTCGGATGTTGCACTGCACAACGGAAATGCAACGAAACTGTCACCTGATCAAGATGGCCTACGATTGATATTTTCGCATTCGCAGCATCGATCAATGCATCCCGCCGAACCGGCGCGCCAGGACGTCCGCTGCAGGCCATGAAGAGCAGGTCTCGTACCGGTCCATCAGTGCAGAATCTGATTGGCCTCGAGATTGAGCGTTCCGTCCTCGGGCTGCGGAGGCACCTCTTCAACCGGTGTCTCGGCGACCGTCTCGCCGACCGCCGGAACCTCCTCCTCGATCGCCGGACGCAACGGTTGCTCCCGAAGCAGAACGGGTACGTCGCCCTGCCCCCTGATCTGCCTGAGCGCCCGAACGCATCCCTCGCGGCGTTCATAGGCCACCGTGCTCGCGGCCACGACCCTGCCGTTGGCCGCCGCGAAATTCCAGCGCCACCGGTTTTTCTGGTCGCGGAAGATGAGAAACGAGGGGCTGGGACGCTTCGGCACGACAGGGCTCCGCGGAACGAGGACAGACTCGCCCGGGTAAACCGCGACGCCGGTTTCCGCCAGCACGATCACAGGCAGGCTGATGGAAAACCACAGCTTCCTCGGTAAGGCCGCGCGACGAAGCCAATCTCGTCCGCAATAGGGGGCAGGACGGCCATCGCATGACAGCCAAGAGGCTCTGCGTGCCCGGCGCGACAGCGAAGGGCACGACAGCCACCGGCAATACCGCGCTGCAACAACCGGCTTGTCTTGCGCGGTCATAAAGTACACAGATGCCGCCACCCTATTGATATGGTAAGGATGATGGGCAGCGAGCGACCCGGCGCCGAAATATTGATCGAAGCTTTGACCGACCTCGGAGTCGAGGTCATCTTCGGCTATCCCGGCGGCGCCGTGCTTCCGATCTACGATGCGTTGTTTAAGCAGAACCGCATCCGCCACATATTGGTCCGGCAGGAAGGCGGCGCCGTCCATGCCGCCGAAGGTTATGCGCGTTCCACCGGCAAGCCTGGCGTGGTGGTCGTGACCTCGGGGCCGGGCGCGACCAATGCGGTCACGGGGATCACGGATGCCTTGCTGGATTCGATCCCGATCGTCGTGATCACCGGCCAGGTCGCGACCAGCCTGATCGGTACCGACGCGTTTCAGGAATGCGACACGATCGGAATCACGCGCCACTGCACCAAGCATAATTATCTGGTGAAGGATCCGGCCCAGCTCGGCGCCACCATCCACGAAGCTTTCTATCTCGCTACGTCCGGGCGGCCGGGGCCTGTAGTGATCGACCTCCCCAAGGACGTGCAGGTGGCCAGCGCGCGCTACAGCAAGCCCGACCATATCGCCCATCGGGCCTATCATCCCCAGGTCGATCCGGATGCGACGCTCATCGAGGCGGCGGTCGAGATGCTCGCCGCGGCCGAGCGGCCGATCTTCTACACCGGCGGCGGCGTCATCAACGCCGGCCCGGAGGCGAGCAACGCGCTCCGCGAGCTCGTCGCGCTGACCGACGCGCCGATCACCTCGACCTTGATGGGTCTCGGCGCATTTCCGGCGTCGGGAAGGCAATGGCTCGGCATGCTCGGAATGCACGGCACCTACGAAGCCAATTTCGCGATGAACGAGGCCGATCTCATCGTTGCGGTCGGAGCAAGATTCGACGACCGCGTGACGGGGCGCCTCGACGCATTCTCGCCGCGATCGAAGAAAATTCACATCGATATCGATCGTTCGTCGATCAATAAGACGGTGCACGTGGATCTGCCGATCGTGGGAGACGCCGGTCGCGCCGTGGCGGCGATGATTGCCGTTTGGAAAAAGCGCCAACCTCGCAGCCACGGGCTCAAGCCGTGGTGGACCCGGATCGACGCCTGGCGCGCCAAGCGCTGCCTCGAGTTTCCGATGTCGAAGACCGAAATCATGCCGCAGCAGGCGATTCAGCGCTTGCGCGAGGCGACCAGGGATCGCGCACCGATCATCACCACCGAAGTCGGGCAGCATCAGATGTGGGCCGCCCAGCATTTCGGTTTCGAGGCGCCCAACAAATGGCTGACGTCAGGCGGTCTCGGCACGATGGGCTATGGCCTTCCGGCGGCGATTGGAGCGCAGGTGGGCAACCCCGACGCCCTGGTGATAGACATCGCGGGCGAAGCGTCGATCCTGATGAACATCCAGGAAATGTCGACGGCGACCCAGCATCGGCTGCCGGTCAAGGTCTTCATCCTCAACAACCAATATATGGGAATGGTGCGTCAGTGGCAGGAGCTGACCTATTCGAGCCGCTACTCGGAAAGCTACACCGAGGCGCTGCCCGATTTCGTGAAGCTTGCTGACGCCTATGGCTGGAAGGGTCTCAAGATCGAAAGGCCGGACGATCTTGACGACGGCATCGCGGCGATGCTCGCCCATGACGGGCCGGTGATCGTCGATTGCCGCGTCGCCAAGCTCGCCAATTGTCTGCCGATGATTCCGTCGGGTTCGGCGCACACGGACATGATCCTGCAGGCGACCGAAATCTCCGGCGAGATGGACGACGAAGCGAAAGCTCTGGTCTGATGCGCCTCAAGCCCGAAATTGCGGAGCGTCACACGCTCTCCGTGCTGGTCGACAATGAAGCCGGTATCCTGGCCCGCATCGCCGGCCTCTTTTCGGCGCGTGGCTATAATATCGAGAGCCTCACCGTCGCCGACATCACCACCGATGCCTCGATCAGCCGCATCACCATCGCCACGTCGGGTCCACCCCACGTGATCGAGCAGATCACGTCTCAGCTCGAACGGCTGGTTCCCGTTCACAAGGTGACCGATCTCACAGCCTTCGGCCCCCATGTCGAGCGCGAGCTAGCGCTGGTGAAAGTCGCAGGGGCCGGCGATCAGCGGATCGAAGCGTTGCGCCTTGCCGACGTATACCGCGCCAGGGTGGTCGATGCGACCGCGAGCAGCTTCGTATTCGAGCTGACGGGTGGCACCAACAAGATCGACACCTTTATCGAGTTGATGGGTGGACTTGGCCTGGTCGAGATCGCCCGTACTGGCGTGGTCGGCATGGTCCGCGGCCGCGAAGCCGCATGATATCTTGACGGAATTCGAACCAAGGAAAGCAATCACTATGCGCGTCTATTATGATCGGGATGCCGATCTCGCCCTCGTCAAGGAGCGCAAGGTCGCTATCGTCGGCTATGGCAGCCAAGGCCATGCCCATGCCCAGAACCTGAAGGATTCGGGAGTCGCGGAGGTCGCGGTCGCGCTTCGCACGGGATCGGCCAGCGCCGCCAAGGCAAGCGGCGCGGGCTTCAAGGTGATGAGCAACGCGGAGGCCGCCAAATGGGCCGATATCGTCATGATCCTCGCCCCCGACGAGAATCAGGCCGCGATCTGGGAGAATGACCTTAAGGCCAACATGCGCGACGGCACTGCCCTCGCCTTTGCCCATGGCCTCAACATCCACTTCGGCCTGATCGAGCCGCGCCCCGATATGGACGTGTTCATGATCGCGCCGAAAGGTCCCGGCCATACCGTCAGGGCAGAATATGTGCGCGGCGGCGGCGTTCCCTGCCTGATTGCCATCGCGCAGAATGCCAGCGGCAATGCCCATGATATCGCGCTGGCTTATGCTTCGGCGGTCGGCGGCGGCCGCTCGGGAATCATCGAAACCAACTTCAAGGAAGAGTGCGAAACTGATCTGTTCGGCGAGCAGGCGGTGCTGTGCGGCGGCTTGTCGCACTTGATCATGGCTGGCTTCGAAACGCTCACCGAAGCCGGCTATGCGCCCGAAATGGCCTATTTCGAATGCCTGCACGAGGTGAAGCTGATCGTCGACCTGATGTACGAGGGCGGCATTGCCAACATGCGCTATTCCATCTCCAACACCGCCGAATATGGCGACTATCACACGGGGCCGCGGATCATCACCGACGATACCAAGGCCGAAATGAAACGCGTGCTTGCCGATATCCAGCAAGGCCGCTTCGTCCAGCGCTTCCTCGCCGACAACAAGGTCGGCAATCCCGAAATGAAGGCCTCCCGCAAGCTGCAGCGCGAGCATCAGATCGAAACGGTGGGCGCCGAACTACGCGCAATGATGCCGTGGATCAGCAAGAACAAGCTGGTCGACAAGACCAAGAATTGACGGCGCTCCTGCTCTGGGCAGGGTGAACGGAGAAAGGAACCGATAGACTTTGGTCACGCTATCGGGTTAAGGGGCCGGGGTGATGTCACGCCGTCTGTTCATTCTTATTCGACTTACGCGCCCTTAGGCGCGTGTTTTTGCGTGGGCCGGCCAGGCCCATCATCCACGGCGTCTAAGGGCTTCTTCCACCCCGAACGACAACCCTGCACAGGAGCAGGAACGTGACAGATACCATTCTCATTTTCGATACGACATTGCGCGACGGCGAACAGTCACCCGGCTGTTCGATGAACCTGGAAGAGAAATTGCAGGTTGCCGAGCAGCTCGAGGCGCTTGGCGTCGACATCATCGAAGCCGGCTTCGCCATTGCCAGCCAGGGCGACTTCGAAGCCGTGAGCGAAGTCGCCAAGCTGTGCAAGCGCGCCACCGTCGCCAGCCTGGCGCGCGCTGCCCAAACCGACATCGAGCGCGCCGCCGAGGCCGTGCGAGGTGCCGAAAATCCGCGCATCCACACCTTCATCGCCACCTCGCCGCTGCACATGCGGGTCAAGCTCGGCAAGTCGCCGGACGAAGTGCTGGAGGCGGTCGACCGGTCGGTCCGGCTTGCCCGCAACCTCGTCGGGGACGTTGAATGGTCGGCGGAGGATGCGACCCGTTCGGACGCCGACTTCCTTGCGCGCGCCATTGAGATTGCGATCGATGCCGGGGCGCGGACGATCAACCTTCCCGACACGGTCGGCTACGCCACGCCCGAAACCTATGGTGCGATGTTCCGCGACATGATCGGCCGCGTGCCCAACGCCGATCGGGCGGTGTTTTCGACCCATTGCCACAACGATCTCGGCCTTGCCGTCGCCAACACGCTTGCGGCGGTGATGGCCGGCGCGCGCCAGGTCGAATCGACCATCAACGGGATCGGCGAGCGCGCCGGCAATGCCGCGGTCGAGGAGATCGCCATGGCGATCAAAGTGCGGCATGACGTGATCCCGCTGCGCACCAACGTGGTTTCAACCGAGATCACGCGTGCCAGCCGGCTGGTCTCGGGGATCACCGGCTTTGCGGTTCAACCGAACAAGGCCATCGTGGGCGCGAACGCCTTCGCGCATGAAAGCGGCATCCACCAGGACGGCATGATCAAGGACGCATCCACCTATGAAATCATGACGCCCGAAAGTGTCGGCTTGACCATGTCGAGCCTGGTGATGGGCAAGCACAGCGGCCGCGCGGCCTTCCGCCAGAAACTCGAGGAGCTCGGCTATACGCTCGGCGACAATGCGTTCCAGGATGCGTTCGTTCGCTTCAAGGAGCTGGCGGACGCCAAGAAGAGCATTTTCGACGAGGACATCATCGCCTTGGTGGATGACGAGGTGCTGCGCGGTCATGACCGCATCCAGGTGAAGGAGGTCGAGGTCTATTGCGGCACGAACGGGCCACAGCGCGCGGTTTTGACGTTGGAGATGGACGGCCGTGAGCTGACCGCAGCGACCCGGGGCCACGGTCCCATCGATGCCTTGTTCAGCGCCATCCGGCAGCTCGTGCCGCATGAGGACGCCAAGCTCGAACGCTATGAAGTGCACGCGGTGACCGGCGGTATCGACGCCCAGGCCGAGGTTTCCGTCTTGCTCTCCGAGAACGGGCTGACCGTGCGCGGCCGCGGCGCGCATCACGACACGATGGTGGCGAGCACGCGCGCCTACGTGAATGCGCTGAACAAGCTGCTCGTGAAGCGCAATCGCGCCACGATTCAATCCCGCGCGGTGCTTTAAGCTGTTGCCGGGGCCGCAGACGCGATGAAGATTCACAAATTCGGCGGATCCAGTCTCCGTAGCGCCCCGGACTTCGGCCGCGTCGCGGATATCGTGCTCGCGGCCGACGCGCCTCGTGCCGTCGTCATCGCGGCTATGGGCGGAGTCACCGATGCGCTCGCGACCGCGGTCGAGGCGGCCGCGCGGCGCGATCCGGGCTATCGCGAGACCCTGGCGAGCCTCCAAGCGCGGCATGTCGAAGTGGTCGAGACACTGTTTCCGGCCGAGACCGCCGCCAAACTGGTCGATCGGATTCAGCGCGACTGCGAAGACCTCAACGACGTGCTCCGCGCCGCCTGGATCCTCCGCGACGGAAGCCGCGGCACGTTCGACATGGTGATGGGCCAGGGCGAGATCTGGGCCGCGCAAATCCTGGCCGCCGCGCTCAACGAACGCGGTCTCGCATCGGCCTGGATGGACGCGCGCGACGTGCTGGTGATCGAGCCCGGCCGCTCACGCGCCGCGCCCGACGTGCTTTGGAACGCCACCCGCGAACGGCTGGGCGCATGGCAGACCGCCAACCCGCTGGACGCCGACGTGCTGGTGATCAGCGGTTTCGTCGCGTCCACCGCGGAAGGCGTGCCGTCGACACTCGGGCGCAACGGCAGCGATTATTCGGCATCGATCTTCGCGGTATTGTTCGACGCGGACGAAATCCACATCTGGAGCGACGTCGATGGCGTGATGAGCGCCGATCCGCGTCTCGTCTCGGATGCGGTCGTGCTCGAAGCGCTTTCCTACCAGGAAGCGAACGAGCTCGCTTATTTCGGCGCGAAGCTCATCCATCCGGCGACAATGGGACCGGCCGTCGAACGATCGATCCCGATCATCATCCGCAACAGTTTCAATCCGGACGCGCCGGGGACACGCATCCATCTCGGCGGGCCCGGGCAAATGGTCAAAGGGCTTTCGACCGTCGAGCGCATCGCTTTGGTCAATGTCGAAGGGACCGGTCTCGTCACCATCCCGGGAATCACGCACCGGTTGTTTGCAGCATTGCGAGAGGCGGACATTTCGGCACTGATGGTCAGCCAGGGCAGCTCGCAGCATTCGATCTGCATTGTCGTCCCCGAGGCCGACGCGCGCCGCGTCGGGGCGGTCATCGAGGCGGCGTTCTTCGCCGAACTTCACCAGGGCGAGATTCAGACGATCGAGGTTGATCCCGACTGCACATTGCTGGCGGTGGTGGGCGACGGCATGGCCGGCCATCCCGGCGTCGCGGCGCGCTTCTTCGGTTCATTGGGCAAGGCCGGAGTCAATATCCGCGCCATTGCGCAAGGATCGTCCGAGCGCAACATATCGGTGGTCGTGAGCGGCGGCGACAGCAGGCGCGCGCTCCGCGCCGCGCATTCGGGCCTCTATCTGTCGCCGCAAAGCATTTCGGTGGGGCTGATCGGCATCGGGACGGTTGGCGCCGCATTGCTCGATCAGCTCGCCGATCGGCTTGGAGCGATACGCGAAGAGCTTGGCGTCGACCTGCGGGTGCGAGGCATCGCCGCCTCGCGCGCCATGCAGCTCGACGAACGGCGCATCGCCCTCGAAGACTGGCGCGGGCAAATGAAAGGGGCGCCCGCTTTCGACATCGACAGTTTCATCGATCATATCCAGACCGACGCGCTTCCGCATACGGTCATCGTCGATTGTACGTCCGACGAGACCATCGCTCGTCGCTACGTCGAATGGCTGCGGCGCGGCATCCATGTCGTCACTCCGAACAAAAAGGCCGGCTCGGGCGACATGGCTTATTATGACGAATTGAGGCGTGCGAGCCGCGAAGGAAGCGCCCATTACCTTTACGAGACGACGGTCGGTGCCGGCCTGCCGATCATCCAGACTTTGCGCGATCTGATCCAGACCGGCGACGAGGTGATCCGCGTGGAAGGCGTGCTTTCGGGCACGCTCTCCTATCTGTTCAACAGTTTCGACGGCACCCGCCCCTTCTCCGAGGTTGTCGCCGAAGCCCGCAGCAAAGGCTACACCGAGCCCGATCCGCGCGACGATCTTTCCGGAATGGACGTCGCGCGCAAAGTGGTCATCCTGGCGCGTGAAATGGGCCTTCGTACCGAGCTTCGCGACGTCGCGCTGCAAAGCCTTGTGCCCGCCGGCCTCGAGCAGGGCAGCGTCGAGGAATTCCTCGAGGCGCTTCGCGGCCACGACCAGGGCATTGCAACCCTGTTCGAAGAGGCACGCACGCGCGACGAGAAGCTCCGCTTCATCGGATCGATCGAGCGCGACGGCAAGGCCACCGTGCGCCTGCGCAGCGTGCCCGCGTCCGATGCGCTGGCGCGCCTCAACCTCACCGACAACCTCGTGCTTTTTTCGAGCGCACGCTACACGCCTAACCCGCTTATCGTTCAGGGCCCCGGCGCCGGCCCCGCCGTCACGGCCGCCGGCATCTTCGCCGACTTGCTGCGCCTGGCCGCCTATCTCGGCGCTTCGTGACTCCCGTCGAATCGCCAGGGCGCCTCGCCGCGGTTGCGGTGACAGCTGGGGCATGGATCGATAAAATGGGACGCTGGCTTTGCTTCACAGGTAGTCCATGATCACCGAGACAATCACCTATCCCCATATTGGCCAAATCCGACGCAATTCTCCGATGATCGATCGTCTGGTCGCACCGGACGCCCGGATCGAGATGCTCGAGGACGGCTTCATCTGGACCGAAGGACCGGTTTGGATCGAGGAAAGTCGATCGCTGTTTTTCAGCGACGTGCCCGCGAACCGCATCTACCGCTGGTCCGAACGAAGCGGCGCGTCGCTCTATCTCTCCCCTTCGGGATTCGAAGGTCATGATCCCAGCGCTTTCCGCGAACCCGGCTCGAACGGATTGGTCCGCGGGCCCGGCTACAGCCTGCTCATGGCCGATCAGGGCAATCGCGCAATCGCGAGCTTCGATCTGGACAGCCGGACCAAGACCATTCTTGCCACCGGATATCAGGGGCGGAAGTTCAACTCGCCCAACGATCTGGTGCTGGCATCCAGCGGCGCAGTCTATTTCACCGACCCGCCCTACGGCCTCGAAGGCCTGAATGCGTCGCCGCTCAAGGAAATGCCTTTCAACGGCGTCTATCGGCTCGATCCGGACGGCGGCGTGGTCCTGCTGGAAAGCGGGCTCAGCTTTCCCAACGGCATCATTCTGTCCCCCGACGAGCGCACGCTCTACGTGGCGAACTCGGATCCCAGACGCGCGATCATCATGGCCTATGCGCTGGACGCCTCGGGCGGCATTTGCGGCCGCCGCATTTTCGCGGACCTCACCTCTCTCGTCGGCAAGGAAAGACCCGGCCTTCCAGACGGAATGGCCATCGACGTCGAGGGCAATGTGTTCGCCACCGGGCCCGGCGGAATTCTCGTCTTCACGCGTGACGGCACCATGCTCGGCGTCATCGCGACCGGAACGGCGATCGCCAATTGCACGTTCGGAGATGACGGTCGAACCTTGTACATCGCATCGGACAATATGCTGGTACGGCTGCGAACAGCGACCATCGGCCTCGGCTTTCCCATAGGCTGAGGCGAACCCCAGGCACGATCCGAGGTTTCCGGAGACGGCGCCGTGCTTGCTCCCGCTACGGCACTGATCATCGATCGCTGCGCGGCGAGCGCAGAGGCGCCGCCGATTGCACACCGTCTTTCGCACCGTTTGGACTGTCCCGACGGGCGGTGGCGCGGCGCCGCTGCATCGCCAGCTGCAAGGCCGAAAGGAAGTAATCGCGGTCGAGCTGCACATTGTTGGTGATGTTGTTTTGATGGCGGCGCCAGTGCAGCGCGATGTCGTCGTGCCGGTGAATCGGGATTCCCGCCTCCATGATCCGCGCCAGCAGATCGATGTCCAGCGCGTGACGCAATTGCGGATCGAAGCCTCCGACGCGTGCGAACACGTCCTTCCGGAACAATATCGCTCCCAGCGAAGGATAGTGCCGCGGCGGCCATTCGGGCGAGGTCGACCAGCCGCCGCCGGCGCGATCGATGAACAATATCTGCGTTCGGCCCCAGCAGATCGGGGCGATGCCGCGCGACATCAGCTCGAGACCGACATGCAGTCGTTTTGGAGGCCAGATGTCGTCTGCGTCGAGGAAGCCGATGATCGCTCCGCGCGCTTGCTCCAGGCCGGCGTTGAGGGCGTCAGGTATACCTTGGTTGCGGCCGAACCTGACGAGATGGATGGCATCCCCGAAGCGCGCCGCTTCGCGCGCGGTGCCGTCGGTGGACCCGTCATCGACGACGATGATCTCCACATTCTCGCTTTGGTTCAGCACCGATTGGATGGCATCGCCGATATAGGCCGCGGCATTATACGCGGGAATGACGACGCTGACGGCGATGTCTTGGCCCATCTCAGCGCCGCTTCGTTCGGCCGGCAGGTACGTTCACCGTTCGCTCCGGCGCCGCGACAAATGCGCTTGCAGGACGTCGAGATACTGCTCCCGCCTGTTCAAGGCGACGCGTGTCATGTTCGCGTCGTGGACGCGGCGATGGAATACGATTTGGTCGATCATCAAGCCATGGGCACCCCTCTCCCGGGCACGCGAGTACCAATCGAGGAATTCCCCGACGGTTCCGCTTTCATCGAACCCGGCCAGCGCGTCGATAAGGGTCCTGCGGGTCATCATCGCGCTCGCGCAATAAGCGGGAAACGGTTCGGTGCGGGCGGGCCAATGGGTGCCCGGATCGGCGAATTCGATGCCATGCCCGAACAGCATGTCGCAGTCGGGGCGATCCGCCGCGGCGCGCAATTGAAGCGCGATCTTCTCCGGCATCCAGATATCGTCGGCGTCAAGGAACGCGATCCATTCGCCGCTTGATTCGGCCACACCGCGGTTTCGCGCCGCCCCCAGCCCTCGCTGGTCTTGTGCGACGTGGATCAACCGACCGGCATAAGAAGCGATCACTCTTTCGGTTTCGTCGGTGGAGCCGTCGTTCACCACGATCAGCTCGACAGCGACGGTCTGCCCGAGGACCGAATCGATCGCATCGGCGAGAAAAGCTTCGGCGTTGTGCGCTGGAATGACGACGCTCACCGGTGGCTCGGTCATCGCTCGATGCCATTCGCTCGGGCACGTGCGGCACGCCGTCGCGCCATCGTCTTGCCGAGAACGCGAAAATGCGCGTCATGCACTGCATCCTCATCGGCGGTGAAGCCATTGGCGGCGTGGATTCGTCTGATGTGCACGACGCGCGGGTCACGGACGATTCGCGCCTTGCGCTCCCCAAGGCGAATGAGCAGGTCCATATCCTCGCCCGCCCGCAAATCGGCGTCGAAGCCGCCGATGTCGATCAGCCGCTGCCTGCGGAACAGCATCGAGCCGACGGCAAGCGCCCATTGCGGCCGGCCATGCCAATCCGGATGCGCACCCGCCGCATCGGGCATGAACAGACGATCGGTTTGGCCCCAAATCACGTCGGCGTCGGCGTCGGCTTCGAGCGATGCCGCCAGATCGGCCAGGGTCGAGGGGAGGAACAGATCATCGGCGTCGAGGAAAGCAATAAACGGTGTGCATGCCCGTTCGATACCCAGGTTGCGTGCCACGGCCGGTCCCTGGTTCCGCTGCCGCATGGCGACGAGCTTGTCCCCAAAACCTTGGATCACGGCCGGTGTCGCATCGGTCGAGCCATCGTCGATGACGATGATCTGCTGCGCCGGCATCTGCTGCGCGAGCGCGCTTTCGATCGCTTCGGCGAGAAAGCGGACACCGTTGTGGACGGGCACGACGATGGTGATGCCGCGCGTCATGCCGGCTCGACCATCCGCGCCGCCGCAGTCGCCAGCAAGGCGTCCAGCAACGCCAGGTTGCGCGCAGTCGAGGTCGACAGGCTCATCTTCATGCAGCGAACCCGCAGCGATCGGCTGAGCAGGTCGAGCTTGCGCTGATGATGTCCCGGAAGCTGGCGCAGCGCGCTGGGCAGGACGGCGCGCAACGCTTCGCCGGACGATATTTCCTCGGCGTCCGGACTGCGCCGACCGGCGATGACCGGAACGACCACCAACGCCAGCGGAGCGCTGGGCAGGATGGCCCGCGTATCGACGCGCAGGAAATGTTTTTCCGCCGGATCTTCGGGCGTCCGATACAGGCTGACGTCGGCTGGCAGCGGATCGTGCAGATCCTCTCCGCCAAGCTTTCCCGACCGATAGAGATTATGGACGCGCGGCGCTTCGCCGGGTTCGAGAAGCACATAATCGTCGCCGATATAATCGAATCCGGCTCCGACCGAACGTACCGCAAGCGTCGATTTTCCCGCTCCGCCGGGCCCCACGATCAGCGCAGCGGCGCCGTGACGCGCGACCGCCGCCGCGTGACATGGCAGGTGTGCCTTGCGCACGAACCAGGCATCGAGCAGGCGAAGGAAAGGCGCGGCCGCGATCCAGATCGGAACGGCGGCGCCGTCCTCCAGCCAGACCGCAGCCCGCGAACGGCGATGATCGAAAAGCGTCACGACCCTGCCGATCGGATCGAAGAACACGCTGCCTGCCTCGCTGTCGGCGTAGACCGGCTCGCGGCACGCCCAACGCTCCTGCACCTTCCATTCCTCCGGTGCCTGGCGGAGCGGCGAGGGCCCGTTTTGCCAGATCAGGATTGGCAGCTCGGCGAGGCGGTCGCCGGACGATTCGTGATGATCGATCGCCGCCGCCAGGAGCGACAATATCGATTCTTCGGCGCGAACCGAAAACCGGCTTCCGGCCAACACGAAACGCCGCTCCGGCCACTTCGATGCGTCCGCCGCGGCCTCGCCGATAATCTCCAGAAACGCATCGATCATGTCGTTGCGGACGATCCTGTTGGGTTCAGCCGCCGCTCGCCGGTCGATAGGGCCATCCCGCGTCGCTGACGTCATGGACCGGATCGAGCATGATCAGCTCGGCCATATCCTCGAATTTTTCCAGCTGCGGAGGCGAATAATCGGCGCCGTTGGGCACGCCGCTCAAATCCGCGTCGTCCGCCGCATCGTCCTCGCGGGCGAGGATCAGACCCGCGTCGACCAGATGGGCCAGGAAGTCGTTGATCTCGCGCTGGACGGCGCCCCTGTCAGAGCCGGCCGCGCGATAACGATCCTCGATCGCCTCCGCGCGAGCGCCGGCAGCGATCATCTTCCAGATCTCGGCAGCCGTCCCCCGCATGCTGAAATAGGCGCCGGTGGCGAAATTGATGGCAATGACCTCGCCATCGACGTCGCGGTGGGCGATATTCTTCTCGTCGATCGAGTAGCGCAAAACAGCCTCCGCTCAATACGGTCCCTAGGCAGACCATAGTCGCCTGCCAAATGCAACGCACACGCTGGTGCTGAAGCGTGCGCACAGGCGCGGGCGATCATCGACGAGGTCGGGGATCGGCCAAGCCGTGCGGCTGCGGCGGTTTCCTATCGATGGCGCCGGGATCGTGCGGCTGCAAAAAGGCCGGCGCGCACGAGTGCGCACCGGCCCGAAATGAAACTCAGCTTATTGCGGCAGGTAGAATTGGGTGACCATGCAATAGAGCATGGGAATCGAAAGAACGAGGTTCGTGCGCGATGCGAGCATCGCGACACGCGCCGCCTTCGCCTTCACGTCGTCCTCCGCCGGCTTCAATCCCAGCGCCTTTTGCTGGTTGGGCCAGATCACGAACCACACGTTGGCGGCCATGATGATGCCGAGCCACATGCCGACCCCGATCACGCGATAGCCTTCAGCGAAGGTCAGGCCGGGAATAAGATAGCGTTCCCCGATGCCGGTTTCCGCGACGGCGATGCCGGTGAGCAATGTCATCACCGCTGCCCATCGGAACCAGAATAAGGCTTCGGGGGCGATATATTTGCTGACCCCCGGCTTCAGCTCCGCGGGCACTTTGGGCATCGTCGGGATCTGCACGAAATTGAAATAATAGAGCAGGCCGATCCAGAGCACGCCCGAGATGACGTGGAAGAAGAGCAGCCACCAATGAATATATTGGCCGTCCATCTGCGCGGAGTGCAAACCGAACATCGCGGCCAGCAGCAGCAGCACTCCCAACAGCAGCGCCAAATTCAGATTGCCAAGTATCTTGCCCATCGAGCCCCTCCTGTTTGGTTTGCCGATCTTAACCCAGCTTGACCGGGCTGATAAGGGGAAACTGGCGTTGCAGGAGCGATTTTTGGAGCCTGTCAGCGGTCTCCCCGCCTGACACTATCGGCCTTGATATAGGCCATGACGGATTGCGAAAACGGCGTCCAGACTCCCATCCGGACGCCTGCCGTCCGCAGCGCCGCGCCGGCCCACTGGTTGCACGTATAGAACAGATTGTAGCCGTCCCGCGCCTCGTAGAAGACATCGCTGCCCCCATAGCCGCGGCCGATCAGCGGGATGGTTCGGCCGTTTGCCGTGCGATCGAAACTGCCGGCGATGAACGCGGCCATGCGTCGATATTGTTCGCTGGTGAGAAGGATCCGGCGCTCGTCCTCGCCCGGGCGTGGATCGCGCTCGTGTTGGACGTGTATCAGGCTCGATCCGATGCCCAATGCCGCGCCGAGCGCGCGCCGCATGGTAAGGTCCTTCCACGCTGGCGTATTGAGATAGAATTCGCGGTTGCCGTAGCCGATCGCGACATAATTGCCCGCCGATCCCGGGCTGCTTAGGTCCGCCGCCGGAACCAGCGCGCGCCAATCCATTTCGGCAGTCACGGTCGGCACCACGATCCAAGTATGGACGCCGTTGGTCTCGACGAAGATGGGGATGCCATGCTCGGGCTGCTGCCAGTTTCGATTGGCAGGGATCAATCCGCCGGCAAGCGCAGCGATCAAGTAGAGCAGCGGCAGCGCAGCCACGGCCCCGATCATCGCCGTCAGGGTTTTGATCAGCCGGCTTATGTTGTGCCATCGGTACGCCACGACCATATGGTATCGGTCGCAACCGCGGCAAGGAAGCCGGCCGAACAGTTTGTCGGCGATTGCCGAACCTTTGCCTCGCTTCAATCTGGTCCTAAGACCGTGGCATGGGCGGATGGACGATCGGAATTATCGGCGGCTCGGGCCTCTACGCGATGGATGCGCTGGAGGATGCGCAATGGATCACGGTCGACACGCCCTGGGGCGCGCCGTCCGATGCCTTGCGGATCGGCAGCCTATTCGGGGTCAGGTTCGCCTTCCTGCCGCGTCACGGTCGCGGCCATCCGCTCTCCCCGACCGGCATCAATTATCGCGCCAACATCGACGCCTTGAAGCGCGTCGGATGCACCGATCTCGTCGCCGTGTCGGCGATCGGATCGCTGCGCGAGCAGCTTGCTCCCGGCTGCTTCGTCATGGTCGATCAGTTCATCGACCGGACGATACGGCGCGAGACCAGCTTCTACGGCAGCGGCATGGTCGCGCATGTGCCGATGGCAGAGCCGGTGTGTCCGCGGCTTTCCGGTCTGGCCGCGGATGCGGCCGAGGCCGCCGGGGCATCGGTCGTCCGCGGCGGCACCTATGTCGCGATCGAGGGTCCGCAATTCTCTTCGCGCGCCGAAAGCCTGTTGTACCGTAGCTGGGGCTGCGACGTCATCGGCATGACCGCGATGCCCGAAGCCCGGCTCGCACGCGAGGCCGAGCTGCCCTACGCGTTGGTCGGCATGGTCACCGACTACGATTGCTGGAGGGAAGGCGCCGAGACGGTCGAGGTCGGGGCAATTCTGGCGCAGCTCGATGCCAACGCCGAGACGGCGCGGAGCCTGATCGTCGAATTGGCACGCAGCTTGCCGGAAGAACGGCCGCCATCGCCGATCGACTGGGTGCTGGACACCGCGCTCATCACCGCGCCCGATGCGCGCGATCCGACGCTGTTGAAAAAGCTCGATGCGATCTGCGGACGTGTGCTTGCAGGTCGATGATCGGGGGCGAAATGTCGCGAAGGCCTTGGTCAATCGGCCGGGGTAAGTCCGGCCATCTCCTGCGCGCGTCGACTGAAATCGTCGGCCAGCTGCTTATGCCAGGCGCGTGCATGCGCGGTCACGGCACGTGTCGCAGCCATCTTTTCCTGGACAGCCCTGCGTGAATAATAGCGGCGGTCGGATTCCATCGTCGGCCCCTCCCCAGTTTCGTCACCCGTTCCCGGATGATGCAGCCGAAAATCTTACCAACTTGTTAACCACCGGCCCCAAGACCCGCAGGCAACTCCCTACTTTTGCAAGGGGACTGTTGTGGAGTCAATATTGGCGGCTGCGCCGCTTTGACACCGCACGCCGGGAACCGGACTCTTGTCGGCGCAACCACCTAGCTCGCGAGCAGCCAGCGTGACAGGCGCGTCCTGATCGAGCGGCGCGCGTCGAGGGAGCGCACCTCCAGGAAGCTTTCGTCTTCCACCGGCTCTTCGATGATCTCGGCCGAATAGATGCGCAGATTGTCCGGCAGGCTCGGCCTAAGCCGCTCGCGGCCGCGCAATTTGTCTTCGGCGGCTTTGAGCGCGCGCACCACATCTTCCTCGGTATAAGGTTTCGCCAGGCAGCCCAGCGCCAGATCCGGCATCGGGAACTGCGGTGCCTTGCCCGTGGTGAACAGGCATGCGACGCCGAGCTCGTTGAGCTTGACGGCAACGCTGAAGCCGGTCGAGCCGCGCGCCAGCTTCAGGTCGACGAGCGCCAGGTCCGGCCTGCGTTCCTCGACCGCCGCGAGCGTCGATTCCAGATCGTCGGTGATGTGGGTGACTTCGAAGCGCGGATTGAGTTCGATCAAATGCTTGAGCGTAACGGCAAGCAACGGCTCATCTTCGACGATGAGAATTTTGAGCATCGGTTGAGACCCCTCCCCCGTTCATTCCCTCAACACAATGAATCTTCGCGCAATTTTTGCGAAGAGGCGACAGCCCGACGCCAAAAATGCGACGAACGACTCTCCGCGAGCGGCGAAACGACGGATCGTGGGCAAAAA
>DATFHP010000072.1:0-15620 GCA_035248285.1 Allosphingosinicella sp.
CAGCGCGTCGGTCAGGATCGGCTCGAGGCCATAGCCCACCTCGATCCGTACCTTCCTTTCCTTCGGCGCGACGATCAATATCGTGCCGTTGTTCGCCTTGCTCTGCCCGATTCCCCAGGCGCGGCCGAGGCGATAGCCATAATCCTCGATCGGAAAGCCGCCGAGATCGGGGATCGTGGCCACGACGAGTTGGCGGCTGCTTTTCGTCTCGAGCGCCTCGAGCTTGCTGCCGAGCTCCGCTTCCTGCTGCGGGTTGAGCAGGTCCGCGGCGTCGACGACACGGCCGGACAGCTTCGGAAACGTCTGCGCCGAAGCCGCGGCAGCGAAAAACAGCAGCCAGAGCAGCAACGGAACCCGAACGAATCGCATCTCAAACAGCCTTCTTCAGCGCGGTCGCCGCAGCTTCATGACGGAATCCGCCTTTCCCGTCGTGTCGTAAACGTCATTGCTATGCGCCGAAGTTCACCTTGGGGGCGGTTTCGGCATTGGGCGTCGTGGCCTGGAAGGGCACCATCGGCTTGGCGCCATAGAAGACCTTCGCGCCGATCACGTCGGGGAAGGTGCGGATGCGCGTGTTATAGGCTTGTACCGCCTTGTTGTAATCGCCGCGCGCGACGGTGATGCGGTTTTCGGTGCCTTCGAGCTGCGACTGAAGCGCCAGGAAATTCTGGTTGCTCTTGAGGTCCGGATAAGCCTCCTGCAGCCGCTGGAACGGGATCAGGGCGCTCGACAGCGCGCCTTGCGCCTGGCCGAAGCGGCGCATCGCCTCCGGGTCCGAGAGCTGCTCGGGCGAGACCGTCACCTGGGTGGCGCGCGCACGCGCCTCGGTGACCTGGGTCAGCACCGATTTTTCCTGCGCGGCATAGCCTTTCACCGTCTCGACCAGATTGGGAATGAGGTCGGCGCGGCGCTGATATTGATTCTGGACGTCCGCCCAGCGCGCCTTGGCCTCCTCTTCGGCGGTCGGGATGGAATTGATGCCGCAACTGGAAAGCGAAACGACGGCCACGGGCGCCAGGAAGGCGGTCAAGAGGCGAGAGCGAGTCATCGGGCATCCCTTTCGTTGCTTGAACCGAGAGCGCCCGGCCAATCGCGTGCATTACTTAGGTAGTCGCCGCGCCTTCGCAATGGCGCCGCGCGGCCGACCGAGGCCGCTCACTTTAAATTCATCGACATTGCCCTATATAAGGCGGGCCGGGTTCGCCCGGCTATGGCGATAAACTGCGGCGTACAATAGGCGCAGCGGACCCGGGGGCAGTACCCGGCGGCTCCACCAAAACCGGCTCGCTCGAGCTTGTCCTGATGGGGCCGAACCAGGATCGACGTGTGTTGAAAAGCGCTGTTTTTGCCCGGCCTGAGTAAGCCGTAAAATGCTCAAACACACAAGTGCCAACGATAACGAGGCTCTTGCGATTGCTGCGTAACTGATCCCTCACGGGTAAGGTTACTTTGCAAAAACGCGGTCGGACCCTACCGGGCAACAGAAAGGGATTCCAGCGGCACGGGGAGCGCCGGGCAACAGAAGCTCCCCACTTTTCCTTTTCCTCGCTCACCGGTACACGCTACACGCTTATCCTCGTTGCGCGTGCGGTACGTCTTGTCGCACGGCCCATCCCATATTATGGGAACCAGCTTTGCTGATCTGAATTGGTAGGCGTCACAACAAGGGGAAGGACAGAAATGAAGAAGATCTCCACAGCTCTCGCATTGGCCGCATTTGCTGCGCTCGGCGCCTGCAACAAGAATCCTCCCGCCGCCGAGAATGTCATGAACGCCGCCGAGAACGAAGCCGACGCGCTTCAGAATCAGGCCGATGCGCTGGTCGACAACGCCCAGAACCAGGCCGACGCCCTCGAAAACAAGGCCGGCGCTGTGGTGGACAAGGCGGAGAACAAGGCCGACGCGATGAGCGAAGCCGCCGAAAACACGCACTAGGTTTTCGCCACGCGCGCTTCTTCAGGTCGGTCGGCTACGGCTGACGGTCGAGGAAGTGCGGCAAGACAGAGTGGAGCCGGATCCGATTTCCGCGGAACCGGTTCTGACTCCGGCAAAAATGAGGGGCCCCGATCCGGGGCCCCTTTTTTAATCGTCGTCGCGGGTGAGGAAGGCCGGGGCGAATTCCGGATCGGGCCCTCCGCCTTCGGCGCGGTCGCTTCGCTCACGGCGCGGTCCCCGATCGCCGCGGTCGCGGCCTCGGCCTCGATCGCCACGGCCGTCACGGCGCGGTCCCCGATCGCCGCGGTCACCGCGATCTCCGCGGTCGCTTCGCGGCTCGCGCGCGGGACGCGTGTCCTCGAGCTCGGCACCGGTCTCCTGATCGACGAGCCGCATCGACAGGCGAACCTTGCCGCGCGGATCGACCTCGAGCACCTTGACCTTCACTTCCTGACCTTCCTGGAGCGCATCGGACACTTTCTCGACCCGCTCGTTCTTGATCTCGGAAACGTGGACCAGCCCGTCGCGGCCGCCCATGAAGTTCACGAAGGCGCCGAAATCGACCATATTGACGACCTTGCCGTTGTAGACCTTGCCCACTTCCGGCTCGGCGACGATGCCCATGATCCAATTGCGCGCCGCCTCGATCTGGCCCAAGTCGGACGAGGAAATCTTGATCAGGCCCTCGTCGTCGATATCCACCTTGGCGCCGGTCTGCGCGACGATCTCGCGGATCACCTTGCCGCCGGTGCCGATCACCTCGCGGATCTTCGATTTGTCGATCTGCATCGTCTCGATCCGCGGCGCATGCGCCGACAGCTCGCTGCGGGTATGGTCGAGCGCCTTGGCCATCTCGGTGAGGATGTGCGCCCGGCCGTCCTTGGCCTGGGCGAGCGCGGTGCGCATGATCTCCTCGGTGATGCCGGCGATCTTGATGTCCATCTGCAGGCTGGTGATGCCCTGCGACGTGCCGGCCACCTTGAAGTCCATGTCGCCGAGATGGTCCTCGTCGCCGAGGATGTCGGAGATGACCGCATAATCCTTGCCTTCGAGGATCAACCCCATGGCGATGCCCGACACGGCGCGCCTGATCGGCACGCCGGCGTCCATCAGCGACAGGCTGCCGCCGCACACCGTGGCCATCGACGAGGAGCCGTTGGATTCGGTAATGTCGGAGGTGACGCGGATCGTATAGGGAAACTCCTCGGCATTCGGCAGCACCGGACGAAGCGCGCGCCAGGCAAGCTTGCCGTGGCCGACCTCGCGCCGTCCGGGCGCGCCGAACCGGCCCACCTCGCCCACCGAATAAGGCGGGAAGTTATAGTGGAGCATGAAGGCCTGGTAGGACAGGCCTTCGAGACCGTCGATCATCTGCTCGGCGTCCTTGGTGCCGAGCGTGGTCGTGCAGATCGCCTGGGTCTCGCCCCTGGTGAACAGCGAGGATCCATGCGTGCGCGGCAGGAAGCCGACGATCGCCTCGATCGGACGGACGGTGCGTGTGTCGCGGCCGTCGATACGGCGGCCTTCCTTCAAGATCGCGCCGCGGACGATTTCCGCCTCGAGCTTCTTGACCAGCTTCTGCGCAACCAGCTGCTGCTGCGGATCGGCGTCGGCGAAGGCGGCCTTGGCCTTGTCGCGGGCGACGGTGAGCAGCGCCGAACGCTCCGACTTGCTGGTCGTGCGGTAGGCGGCGGCGATATCCTCGCCGATGCTGTCGCGCAGCTGCTGCTTGATCGCGCTGGTGTCGGTGCTCTCCGCCAGCTCCCAGGGCTCCTTGGCGGCCTGCTCGGCCAGCCGGATGATGGCGTCGATCACCTTCTTGCCCTGGTCGTGCGCGAACATGACCGCGCCGAGCATGACCTCTTCGGAAAGCTCCTTGGCTTCCGATTCGACCATCAGGACGGCGTCGCGCGTACCGGCGACGACGAGATCGAGATCGCCTTGCTTGATCTGCGCCGCATTGGGATTGAGCACATATTCGCCGTCGACATAGCCGACACGTGCCGCCGAGATGGGACCCATGAACGGAATGCCCGACAAGGTGAGCGCGGCCGAGGCGGCGATCATCGCGACGATGTCGGGCTCGTTCTCGCCGTCGAAGGAGAGAACGTGGGCGATCACCAGCACTTCATTGTAGAAGCCGTCGGGAAACAGCGGCCGGATCGGCCGGTCGATCAGGCGGCTGGTCAGCGTCTCCTTTTCGGTGGCGCCGCGCTCGCGCTTGAAAAAGCCGCCGGGAATGCGCCCGGCGGCCGAGAATTTCTCCTGATAATGGACCGTCAGCGGGAAGAAATCCTGTCCCTGCTTCACGGTCTTGGCGGCGGTCACGGCGCACAGCACGACGGTCTCTCCCATCGTCGCCAGCACGGCACCGTCAGCCTGCCGCGCAACGCGGCCGGTTTCGAGCGTCAGGGTCTTTCCGCCCCACTCGATTTCCACTTTCTTCATGTCAAACATCTGTTTTTCCTTACCTCACCGGCAGCCGTATGCCGCCGATGGCATGTGGGAGGGCGACCATTTCGCCACGTCCCGGCGCGGGCCCCTTGCCCGCCGTTCGGGCCATTCGGCCCTTCCCTGGCGTCGCCGGAATGCAGCCGCCCGGGATTCGAAAAACGGCCCCGAAAAGGGGCCGTCCGTGTTACTTGCGAAGACCAAGCTTCGTGATCAGATCGGTATAGCGCGCTTCGTCCGTTCGGCGCAGATAATCGAGCAGCGAGCGGCGTTTGTTGACGAGCATAAGGAGGCCGCGCCGGCTGTGGTTGTCCTTGGCGTGGGTCTTGAAATGCTCGGTGAGATTGACGATGCGCTCGGTCAGGATCGCGACCTGAACCTCGGGCGATCCGGTGTCGGTCGTGCCCCGCGCATTGTCCTTGATGATTTCCTGCTTGCGTTCGGTTGTCACCGACATCGTAATTCCTTTCATTCAAAGCATCGGCCGAAAGGTGGATACCGGTTTCGGACCCACCGATGCGGCCACAAGAACCTAGAGCAAACAGCGGCAGCTGATGGCTCTAGAGATTGAAGCCGCGCACCACCCGAAGCTCACCCTCGGAGGAGTCCACGAGCGCAACCGGAACAGAGCGGTCGGTTGCTAGGTGGAGCCCTGGCTTTGCGGCGATCCCGACCAATTTCCGCCCCTGTCGGAGCAGCCTTGCCTGGTCGGGAGTGACGGGAAGAGCCGGGATGTCGTCCAGCCCCGCCGTCAGCGGCAAGAGTGCCTGTTCAAGCTCGCGCGCCATAGCGAGTTCGGCCAATTTGTCCAGAGAAATCGCGGATTCGAGCGTGAACGGCCCCGCCTTCAGGCGCCTCAGCATGGCGACATGGCCGACGGTGCCGAGCGCACGGGCGATATCGCGCGCCAGCGAGCGGATATAGGTGCCCTTGGAGACATGGGCGAGAAGGGTGATATCCTCCCCAGAATGGGGAGGGGGACCGCCCATAGGGCGGTGGAGGGGGTTCCGAGGATGGCACCGCCCCCCCTCCACCATGCTACGCATGGTCCCCCTCCCCGTATTGGGGAGGATCTTCAGTTCGTGCACCGTCACGGTCCGCGCCTTGATCTCGACCGTCTCGCCGGCCCGCGCGCGCGCATAAGCGGGCTTTCCGGCGATCTTCAGCGCCGAATAGGCTGGCGGCACCTGCTCGATTACGCCGGTGAAGCGCGGCAGCATTGCTTCGACCTCGGCGGTCGTCGGCCGCGCCGCGCTGGTCGCGACCACCGCGCCTTCGGCATCGAGCGTGTCGGTCTCGGCGCCGAACGCGATCGCGAACACATAGATTTTGTCGGAATCGAGCAACCGCCCGCTCAGCTTGGTCGCCTCGCCAAGCGCGATCGGCAGCACGCCCGAAGCCAGCGGGTCGAGCGTCCCGCCATGACCGACCTTGACCTTCGGATAGCCGCCGCCGCGAAGCGCGCGCTTGACCGCCGAGACGGCCTGGGTTGAACCAAGGCCTTCGGGTTTGTCGAGGATCAGCCAGCCGTACACCGGCCGCTACCCCGCGATCGCGCCGAACAGATGCATCAGCGCCCGGAACGGCGGCACGACGATGGCGCGCACGACATTCGCCTGCGGCGCCAGCACCGGCAGCACGACCAGCAGGAAGAGGACCAGCGGGAAGCCGAAGCGGCTCAGCTTGCGATACGATCGCGCCAGCGGCCGCGGCAGCAGGCCTTCGACGACATGGCCGCCGTCGAAAGGCGGGATCGGCAGCAGGTTGAACACGCCGAGGAAGACGTTGATGACCAGGAAGTTGCGGAGGTTCGCGACGAGGAAGGCGGAGGGATCGGCCGACGCCGCGACCATCAGCGCCAGCGCCGCGACCAGCGCGAGCAGGAAGTTCATTCCCGGCCCGGCCAGCGCCACCAGCATCATCTGGATGCGCGGATTGCGGAGACGAGCGGCATTGACGGGGACCGGCCGAGCCCATCCGAACACCGGCGCTCCGGCGAGCGCGAGCACCATCGGCAGGATGATGGTTCCGAACGGATCGACATGGCGGATCGGGTTGAGCGTCAGCCGCCCCTGCTCCTTGGCGGTCGGATCGCCGAACGCATGGGCGACCCAGCCGTGCGCGATCTCGTGAAGCACGATCGCGAACACCAAAGGCACGATCCAGGTCGCGATCGCGAAAAGGGGATTGGCTTGCATCAGCCGTTCCGAAGCGCGCCGTTGCGCATCGGCGCGTCGCGCTTCACCGTTCCTGCTCTTTGTTGGCGCCAAGATCGCGCGCGATCGTCGGCGATCGCAGCAAGCTGTCGATATGGCTGCCTTCCTCGAAGCTTTCGTCGGCGAGGAACTTGAGATCGGCCGCATATTTGGTGTTCACCCGCCGCGACACCTCGCCGCGCAGATAGCGCACGTTGCGCCGCAACGCCTTCAGCACGGCGTCCTCGTCGGCGCCGAGCAGCGGCTTCACGAACACCGTGGCGTGCCTGAGGTCCGGCGACATGCGCACTTCGGTTACCGACACGTTGTGGCTGGCGAGCACATCGTCATGGACGTCGCCGCGCATCAATATGTCGGACAGCGCATGACGCACCTGCTCGCCGACGCGAAGCAGGCGGACCGAGCGTCCTTCAGGGGTTTCGTTGCGTCTCATGATCAGAGGTCGGTAGTCAGTAATCAGTGATCAGTGATCAGTGATCGGAAGTCGCGACCAGCCCTGCTTTTCGATCACTGACCACCGACCTCCGATTGCCGTCACAACGTGCGTTCGCGTTCCTCGACTTCGAAGGTCTCGATGAAATCGCCCGGCTTGATGTCGGTCGTATTTTCGAACGTGACGCCGCATTCCAGACCCGCCCTGACTTCCGGGACATCGTCCTTGAAGCGCCGCAGCGAGGCGATCGATCCGTTGTAGATGATGACGTCGTCGCGCATGATCCGCGCCTTGAGCGCCTTGCGGATGAAGCCTTCGGTGACCAGCAGGCCGGCCGCCTTGCCGTGCTTGCCGGCCGAAAACACCTCGCGCACCTCGGCGCGGCCCACCACTGTCTCGACCATCAGCGGCCCGAGTTGACCCGCCATCGCCGCCTTCACCGCATCGGTGAGATCGTAGATGACATCATAATATTGCAGCGCCACGCCGTCCCGCTCGGCGATCTCGCGCGCCTTGGCATTGGGCCGGACGTTGAAGCCGATGATCGGCGCGCCCGAGGCCTTGGCCAGGGTGACGTCGCTTTCGGTGATGCCGCCGACGCCGGCGTGGAGCACCCGCGCCTTGATGTCGTCGTTCGAGATCTTGTTGACCGCGCTGACGATCGCTTCGACCGATCCCTGGACGTCGGCCTTGACGACGAGCGGGAATTCGACCGCCTGATTTTCCTTGAGCGCCGAGAACATCGTGTCGAGGCTGGCGGGCGCGCTGGTGGTGCGCTTGCGATCGAGAATGCTTTGGCGATAGGCGGCAACCTCGCGCGCCCGCGCTTCATTCTCGACCACCGACAATATGTCGCCTGCCGAGGGGACGCCCGAAAGGCCGAGTACCTCGACCGGAACGCTCGGCCCCGCGCTCTTCACCTGCCGGCCCTGATCGTCGATCATCGCCCGCACCTTGCCGCTGATCGCGCCGACGACGAAGATGTCGCCGACGTTGAGCGTGCCGCGCTGCACGAGCACGGTCGCCAGCGGGCCGCGGCCCTTGTCGAGCTTGGCTTCGACCACCGCGCCTTCGGCGGCGCGATCGGGATTGGCCTTCAGCTCGAGCAATTCGGACTGCAGCTGGATCGCTTCGAGCAGGCCCTCGAGATTGGTCTTCTGGAGCGCCGAGACCTCCACATTCTGGACCTCGCCGCCCATCTGTTCGACGACGATCTCGTGCTGGAGCAGCTCCTCGCGCACCTTCTGCGCATTGGCTCCGGGCTTGTCGATCTTGTTGATCGCAACGATCATCGGCACGCCGGCCGCCTTGGTGTGGTTGATCGCCTCTATGGTTTGCGGACGAAGCCCGTCGTCGGCCGCCACCACCAGCACGACGATGTCGGTGACGTTGGCGCCGCGCGCGCGCATCTCCGTGAATGCCTCGTGGCCCGGCGTATCGAGGAAGGTGATCTTCGACTTGTCGGGCAAATTGACCTGATAGGCGCCGATATGCTGGGTGATGCCGCCCGCTTCGCCGGCGACGACATTGGCGCCGCGGATCGCATCGAGCAGCGACGTCTTGCCATGATCGACATGGCCCATGATCGTGACCACCGGCGGACGCGACTGGAGCGTAGCGTCGGCATCGACGTCGGACTCGACCTGGATGTCGACATCGGCCTCGCTGACCCTTTTCACATTATGGCCGAAATCGGTGACGAGCAGTTCGGCGGTGTCCTGGTCGATGGTCTGGGTGAGCGTCACCACCATGCCCATCTTGAACAACGCCTTGACTAGATCGGCGCCGCGCTCGGCCATACGATTGGCAAGCTCCTGGACGGTGATCGCCTCGGGCACCACCACTTCGCGGACCTGCTTGGCCTGGGGCCCCGCCTGCTGATGCGCGCGCCTTTCCTTCTCGCGGGCGCGCTTCAGCGCGGCCAGCGAACGGGCGCGCACGCTGCCGTCGCCGTCGTCGAGAGCCCGCGACACGGTAAGCTTGCCCGATTGACGCCGGTCGTCGCGGCTTCGGGCAGGACGCGCCGGCTCCGGCCGCGCATGCTTGGCACGGCTATGGCCCGGCCGCTTCTCTTCGTCTTCCTCGTCGGCGAATGCCGGCGCGGCTTCGGCGATCGCGGGACGCCCGGCTTCCTCGGTGCGGCGCGCCGCTTCGGCGGCTTCTTCCTCGGCGCGGCGGCGTTCGAGCTCGGCCCGCTCTTCCTCCGCACGCCGATTTTCCTCGGCCCGGCGGCGCTCGTCCTCGCTCAATTCCTGAATGCGCCGATCCTCGCGGCGCCGCGCTTCCTCGAGCGCGGTCATGCGCGCTTCTTCGGCCTCGCGGAGCAACCGTTCCTGAAGCTCGCGTCGCGATGCCGTGTCGGGCGTGGCCCGCTGCGGCGGCCGTTCGGGAGCCGGAGCAGGCGCCGGCGCCTTGGCAACGGGCGCAGGCGCCACGGGCGGAGCTTCGGTCTTGGGCGCCTCGGCTTCGCCGGGCCGGCCCAGCACGCGCCGCTTCTTGACCTCGACCACCACCGTGTTCGAGCGGCCATGGCTGAAGCTTTGCTTGACCTTGCCGGTCTCGACGGTGCGCTTCAGCCCCAAAGGAGCCCGCGCGCCAAGCTTCGGCTTATCTGTCGTTTCGCTCATTCTCGCCCTTCATTCACTTCACAAGCCATAGCAGCCGGCGCGTCCGCCGATGCGGCACTTGGCCTTTCAAAAGCTCCGATAAAAGCGCGCCACCGTTCGAGCGCGCTCAAAACACGTGCAGCGGCGGCACGATCCAATATGGCGATATGTACCACATTCTGCCGCCCCAGCGCCAATGACAATATTGTCCTTTCCGCTGGAAAAACCAATCCTTGGCGAAGGTCTTCTTCGCCGCCGCCGCCGACGCGCCACGCCTGATCGAGTCGCGCGCGCCCGTCTTCGCCGGCATCGCATGCATGGAGGAGCAGCCGGACGCCGCCGCTCCGCGCGGCTGCTTCGATGCGCTCGCTGCCCGTCACCAGCGTGCCCGCGCGCGCTTCCAGGCCCAGCCGGTCGAGCGTCGCCTGGCGCAGCGCCGTCTCGATCCTCGCCCCCAAATCGTCAGCGATTACAAGCTTGTCCGCCTTGAAGGCGCGCTGCAGCGCCGCTCTCAGCCGGCCCTTGGCCTGCGCCGCCTCCAGCGACGGGCGATCGACGCCGATCCAGGCGCCGCGCCCCGGCGCGCGCGCGCGGATGTCGGGCGCGACGCTCCCGTCCGGGCCCAGCGCGAGCCGGATCAGCGCCGCCCGCGGCGCGTGCGCGCCGGTGAGCACACATTTGCGTTCAGGCTGGTGGCGCGTGCCGCCGTTCAGGGTCTCATCGGGAGTCTGCCGCAACCGCGTCCTCCCCTTCATCTTCGAACCAATGGGCGCGGGCAGCCATGATGATCTCGTTGCCCTGCTCCTCGGTCAAACCATATTCGGCGAGAATCCCGCCCTTGTCCTCCGGACGAATATTCTCCTGGCGCCGCCGCGGCTCGACGCGCTTCTTGGCGATCAGCTCGTCGGTGGCGAGGTCGGCCAGATCATCCAGCGTTCGGATATTGGCCTTGCCCAGCGTCACCAGCATCTGCTCGGTGAGGTAGGGCATTTCGGCAAGGCTGTCCTCGACGCCCATCGCGCGTCTTTCCTGGCGCGCCGCTTCCTCGCGCCGATCGAGCGCTTCCTTGGCGCGGCTCTGCAGCTCCGAAGCGAGATCGTCGTCGAAGCCCTCGATCGAGCTCAGCTCGTCCAGCTCCACATAGGCGACTTCCTCCAGCGCGCCGAAACCCTCGGCGACGAGCAGCTGCGCCAATGTCTCGTCGACGTCGAGTTCGGTCTGGAACATCTCCGAACGCTCGACGAACTCGCGCTGGCGCTTCTCGCTGGCGTCGGCCTCGGTCATGATGTCGATCGCCGAGCCGGTGAGCTGGCTCGCCAGCCGGACGTTCTGGCCGCGCCGGCCGATCGCGAGGCTCAGCTGGTCGTCGGGGACGACGACTTCGATCCGGCTCTCCTCCTCGTCGATCACGACGCGCGACACGGTTGCCGGCTGCAGCGCATTGACGACGAAGGTGGCGAGATCTTCGGACCAGGGGATGATGTCGATCTTTTCGCCCTGCATTTCCTGGACCACCGCCTGGACGCGGCTGCCCTTCATGCCGACGCATGCACCGACCGGATCGATCGAGCTGTCGTGGCTGATCACGCCGATCTTGGCGCGGCTGCCGGGATCGCGCGCGGCGGCCTTGATCTCGATGATGCCGTCGTAGATTTCGGGGACTTCCTGCGCGAACAGCTTCTTCATGAAATCGGGATGCGCGCGGCTGAGGAAGATCTGCGGCCCGCGATTCTCGCGCCTGACCGACAGGATCAGCGAGCGGACGCGGTCGCCGACCCGAAGCACTTCGCGCGGGATCTGCTGGTCGCGGCGGATGACGCCCTCGGCCCGGCCCAGGTCGACGACGACATGGCCGAACTCGACCCGCTTGACGACGCCGGTGATGATCTCGCCCGCGCGGTCCTTGAACTCCTCATATTGGCGCTCGCGCTCGGCGTCGCGGACCTTCTGGAAGATCACTTGCTTGGCGGCCTGGGCGGCGATGCGGCCGAACTCGATCGGCGGCAGCGGATCGACGATGAAGTCGCCCAGGCTGGCGCCGGGCTGCAGCTTCTGGCCGTCCTCGAGGCTGACCTGCTTGAAATAATCGTCGACCTGCTCGACCACTTCGACGACGCGCCACAGGCGAAGGTCGCCGCTGGTCGGATCCAGCTTGGCGCGAATGTCGTTCTCGGCGCCGTAACGGGCCCGCGCCGCACGCTGGATCGCATCCTCCATCGCCTCGATGACGATGGCTTTGTCGATCAGCTTTTCGCGCGCCACCGAATCGGCGATCGCGATCAACTCGGCCTTGTTGGCGGAAACGGCGGTGGCCATTGTCTTCTATCCCTCTATCTGAATTGAGTCGGCGCCGACTGCGCTGAGCGGAGCGGTCGCCTCCACGAGTTTATCGGTCATGAGCAGCTTGGCGCTCTGGATCTGGTCGATGGCAACGGCCGTCGGCCCCAGATTCTGGACGTCGATCCGGACGCAATCCTTCTCCAGCCCGAGCAGGCTGCCGGTGAACTGCTTGCGTCCGCCGATCGGCGCTTTGAGACTGAGCCGCGCCTGATGGCCCTTCCAATCGTCATAGTCGCTCGCCCGGGTCAGCGGCCGGTCGATTCCGGGCGAACTCACCTCGAGCCGATAGGCGGTGTCGATGGGATCGACGCGGTCGAGCAGCTCCGAAAGGCGCCGCGACAGCCGCGCGCAATCGTCGAGCGACAGCTGCCGCGTGTCGGGCCGTTCGGCCATCACCTGCAGGGTGGGGTCGCTCGCGCCGCCGATCATCTTGACGCGCACGAGCGCCAGCCCCTCGGCCTGCGCCTCCGGCTCGATCAGTTTCGTCAACGCGGCGACATCCGCCATAGCTGCTCCAGCAAACACGGGACCTTGCCGCCGATCCCCCCGGGGACCGACCTCAACATGCTAGCAATGTCGAGAAAGGCAGCCGCTATATAGGCGCTCGCACGCCCAGGAGCAAGCGAGATCAAATGCGATCAGGCGCGCCTTTCGGCGATCGGCGCAGCGACGCCAGCGCCCTCCCTTCCGCCCTGATACGGACCGCCAGCACGGCCGCGTTGAGCAGAGTGAACGTGGCGGCCATGGCTACCAGGCCGAAAGCCAATGGAAGCACGGCGATCTCCGCCGTGACGATCGCATAATTGGGATGACGCAGGATCCGGAACGGTCCGGCGGTCACCAGCGGCGCGCCGGGTAGCACGATGATCCGGGTCGTCCAGCGCCGCCCGAGCGTCGCCAGCACCCACAAGCGGGCGCCTTGGAGAAGGAAGAAGATTGCGATCAGCGGCCACGCGATCGGGCGGCCCGGAGCGAAGATCCAGAGCAGGAGCAGCCAAGCGGAATGCAAGCCGACGATCAGCGGATAGTGGCGCGCGCCCACTTCATAGGCGCCCGCGGCGAGCAAGGCGCGGGTGTTGCGCCGCGCCAGCAGGAGCTCGCCCCCCCGCTGCAGCGTCACGAAGGCGAGGATCAAGACCGCGGCGATCATGCCGGCCGCGACAGGAGGAGGCCGCTGGAGGTGAATCCGGGACCCAGCGCGAGCAGCATGCTGTTCTGCGGCATGCCTTCCATCGCGAGCAGGCGCTCGAGCACGAACAGCACGGTCGGCGCCGACATATTGCCATAGTCGCGCAGCACCGCGCGCTCGTGATCGAGCGTGCCTTCGCGCAGGCCAAGGCTGAGCTCGAGCGCGGCCACCACCTTGGCGCCGCCCGGATGACAGGTGAAACGGCGGACCTCGGCCGGCACGAGGCCGGCATTCGCCGCCATCCGGCGCACGCCCGCCGCCATATTCGCTTCCACGAACGGCGGTATCGCGCGGTCGAAGATCACGCCGAGACCGGGATCGTCGACATCCCAGCCCATGATCCGCAGCGTGTCCGGCCACAATATTTCGGTGCCCGAATCGATCGTCGCCAGGCCCTGCGCACCCGAGCGAAGCACGCACGCCGCGGCGCCGTCGCCGAACAAGGCGGTAGCGACGATATTGGCCTTGGTCAGCTTGTCGAGCCGGATCGAAATCGAGCAAAGCTCGACGGTCACGAACAATATGGTGCGGCCCGGGGCAGTCGAGGCGAGGCGCGCGGCGAGCGCGAGGCCGCTGACCCCGCCGGCGCAGCCAAGGCCGAAGATCGGCACCCGCTCGGCATCGCTTCTGAAACCCATTCGGCCCGCCACGCGCGCTTCGAGGCTCGGCGTGGCGATGCCGGTGGTCGAGACTGTGACCAGCGCATCGACATCGGCGGCGTCGACGCCGGCGGCGTCCAGCGCCTTGCGCGCCACCTCGATGTAAAGCGCGTCGGCCGCCTCGAGATAGACGCGATTACGCTCGCGCCAGCCATGATCGCCCTCATACCAGTCGGCCGGACGCACGACATGGCGCTTGGCGATGCCGGCGTTGTCGAACACCGATGCGAGCTTTTCGAAATCCCGGGTCCGCCGCCCGAACAGCCGGCGCGCCAGCGCGCGCGCATCCGCCTGCGCCAGCACATGGCCGGGGACCGCGGTGGCCAGCGCCAGCAAGGCGACGGGAAAGGGCAAGCTGTCAGGCAATGAACGAGGTCCCGGGGATCGTGGAAGGGCAATTGGGTAGCAGGCCGCGAGGATGTTAGGGGGATAATGTTCCAGTTCGACGATGAATGCGAGGCTTGATCATGCGCTGCCGGCTCGTTGCGATCCTTGTCGTACCCCTGCTTGCCGGCTGCGACCGCCATGGCGCGCAGGCGACCGGCGCCGACGGCGCGCCAGGCCGGGCCGCGCAAAGCCGTCCGTTCAGGGTGACCGAAGTCGCCCAGTTGAACGAGCCCTGGGCGATGGCCTTCCTTCCGGACGGCCGCTTGCTGGTGACCGAGAAGAGGGGTGCGCTGAGGATATTGAACGGCGACGGAACGATCGGCACGGTCGGCGGAATCCCCCACGTCGACGTCGGCGGCCAGGGTGGCTTTGGCGACGTCGCCGTCCATCCCGATTTCGCGCGCAACGGCCTGATCTATCTGAGCTGGGTCGAGGCCGGGCCGGGCGGCACGCGCGGGGCGGTGGCGGGACGCGGCAGGCTCGTGCTGGACGAAAAGGGCGGCGGGCGCATCGACGGGCTGCGGATATTCTGGCGCCAGCAGCCCAAGGTGACGGGCCCCGGCCATTTCAGCCATCGCTTCGCATTCTCGCCGGACGGATATCTGTTCCTGTCGAGCGGAGATCGGCAGAAGTTCACGCCCGCGCAGGATGTGAGCGACAACCTCGGCAAGGTCCTCCGGCTGCGCGACGACGGCACGGTGCCGCCGGACAACCCGTTCCACGACAAGGGCCCGCTCGCGGCGCAAATCTGGACGCTTGGCCATCGCAACCTGCTCGGGCTCGCCTTCGACGGCGCCGGACGGCTTTGGGAAGCCGAGATGGGGCCGCGGGGCGGCGATGAACTCAACCTGATTCTGCGCGGCCGGAACTACGGCTGGCCGGTGGTTTCCAACGGCGACAATTATGACGGCACGCCGATCCCCGATCATCCGACGCATCCCGAATACGAACCGCCCAAGCTGTGGTGGAACCCTTCGATCTCGCCATCCAGCCTGATGATCTACTCGGGCCACATGTTCCCGGCATGGCGGGGCAGCGCGTTCATCGGCGCGCTCTCGGGCCAGGCGCTGATCCGTATCGCGCTCAACGGAACCGAGGCGCGCAAGGCGGATCAATGGGACATGGGCGCACGCATCCGCGAGGTCGAGCAGGGCCCCGACGGCGCGATCTGGCTGCTCGAGGACAAAGGCGGCGTCCTGAAGCTGACGCCGCGCCCGTAATCCGGGGACACAATACCTAATTGCTGGGACGAATCCGCTCTGGAGTGCACCCCGTTGCTGAGACACAGAAATTAGGGACAGCTGCTTGCCGCCATGGCCAAGGGCTGCTGCGCAGCAGCCCTTGGCGCGATTTCTTCATACTCGTCGGGCGACCTGTACGCCAAGGCGGAGTGGAGCCGCTGGC
>DATFHP010000073.1:0-4767 GCA_035248285.1 Allosphingosinicella sp.
TCGCGCGCGAACCTGTCGGCACCGTCGAGTACCGCGGCGCAGGTTTCGAACGTCGCGCTCGACCACTCGTCGGCCGCCGCGCGCACATCATCGATACGGTAGGACAGTTCGATCTGCCGCGCGATGCGGACAAGATCTGTAGGAGGGACATTGGCGCGCACGGTCGGCCCTTTCTGGTCTTGTTTGCGGTCTGCTCAGAGCGCCAGGAAGCCGCCATCGACAGCCAGCGCGGCGCCGTTGACATAGCCTGCCGCGTCCGAGGCCAGAAAGCTGGCCGCCTCGCCGATGTCCTCGACCGTGCCGAAGCGCGGAAACCTATTGAATTGCCGCAGGAACGACACGGCGCCTTCGTCCGACAACGGCCCGCGCGACATGGCGGTCCGGATGACGCCCGGCAGGATCGCGTTGGTCCTGATGTTCTGCGGCCCGAAATCGGTGGCGAGCTGGCGGGTAAGCGCCAGTACCGCGCCCTTGGACGCACAATAGGCCGGCTCGAGATGAAGACCCGATGCTCCGCCCACGGAGGAGATGTTGACGATGCTGCCCCGGCCACCGCCATCGCGAGCCGATTGGGCCATCATCTGCCGGATCGCGAATTTGCAACCGAAGAACGTGCCCTTGGCATTGACCGCCATCGTCTGGTCATATTCCTCTTCGGTCTGGTCGACGATCGTCGTAAGGCCGGTGAACGTCCCCGCATTGTTGACCATGACGTCGAGCCTGCCGAAGGCCTCGGCGGCGGCGGCAACCGCTGCTTCCACATCCGCGGCGATGGTGACGTCGGTGCGAACGAATATCGCCTTGCCGCCGCGCGAGCGGATGAGCTCATCGGTCGTCACATCCTGCTCGGCCTCGTAGCCGCCTTCTTTCAACCGTTGTTGAAGGCCGGTCACGACCACATTGGCGCCGTTCGCCGCCATGCAGACGGCAATTGCCCGCCCAATGCCGGAGTTGGCTCCGGTTACGAGTGCGGTCAATCCAGCAAGCGACGCCATAGAGGGGAACCTTTCCAATACTCAATGAATGCAAGGCGCTCCCCGGCAACGAACGCTGTCTTTGCCGGGGAGAATTTCTCAGAACCGTTTCGTCACCACGATTCCGTAAGTCGCGCGGTCCTTGCCGAAGACGGTGCGCTCACCGCCGGTTTCCTCGGTGCCGACGCGGATGCCGGTGATCGCGTCGTTGTCGAGCAGGTTGCGCGCATAGCCCATGATCTCGAGGCCCTTGGCGTCCGACGCGAAGCGCAGCGAGAGATTGAGGTTGCTGTAAGCGCCGATCCGGTCGATCGCGGTGTTGTAGATGCGGGCGAAGCTCGAGGTCTGGCGGTAATAGTCCGCGCGCAGCGTTGCGCGCCAATCCGGTCCCAGATCCGCGCTATATTCCGCGCCGAACGACATGGTCCAGTGCGGCGCGTTCGGTAGTTGCTTGCCCTTGAGCTGGACCGGAATACCGGCGCTCGCCCCGGGGACCGCAAACGGCCCGGTGCATAGCGAACCCATGGCCCCGGACGGGATGGCGCCGGCGTTGATGCCGGCCTGCACTGCCGACAGAACCGCGACAGGGAGCACGCAGGAATTGGCGAAGCTTCCGGTATCGATGCTGCGGACCTGCGCAAGCGTGGGGTCCCCCTGCGTGCGGTTCGAGGAATCGATAGAGGTGCCGTCCTTGATCTTCGTGTCCAGATAACCGATCTGGCTATCGAACCGCAGTCCCCGTACCGGCTCATAGGCGCCCTCGAACTCCAGGCCTTTGACCGTGGCGTTAATATTCTCGTTCGACACCGTCTGGTTCACGAACTTCGCGACCTGGTAGCCCTTGTAGTCGTAGTAGAAGCCCGTCAGGTTGAGCGTGATCCTGCGGCCCGCCAGGGAGTTCTTGGTGCCGAATTCAAACGCGTTGACCAGTTCCGGCTTGTAGGAGGCGCTCACGCCGCTGATCGCGGTTGCGCCCGGATTGAAGCCACCGCCCTTGTAGCCGCGCGCGAAGGACCCATAAAGCAAGGTGTCGTCGGTAAACGAGACCTCCGGCTTCCAGTCCACCGTGAAGCGCCCGGTCAGTTCCTCGAACTGAACCTTCTGCGGTGTCAGGTCCGGGAAACCACGCCCCGGTGCAAGAAGCAGCGTCGGATTGGTGACCTGTTCCTTGCGATCGTTGGTGTAGCGCAGGCCCAGCGTGGCTTTGAGCGTATCCGTGGCCTTGAAGTAGGCTTCACCGAACAACGCACCGGATTTCAGGTGATAGGGGTTGGAGTTGTTATAGTAGTTGTGGCCGGTGCCATCCGGATTGGCGAGCGGATCGATGTAGATGCCCGCCCCACCCGCGTTGAGCGCGAGAGCCGCCTGTGTCGTCGTATTCGCAAGGAAAATGATATCCTCATTGGCCTTGTAATCGAGATAAATGCCGCCAAAGTTGAAGTTGAGCTTGCCATCGAAATCCGACTGGAGGCGCAATTCCTGACTATACTGTTTCGCGTTCTGACGGACCAGGGTGCGCGATTCCAAGCGATCCGACGTGCCGAGCTGGGGATCGGTGAAAACGCCGCCCGGCGTCAGGGGCGTGTCCGCGAAACCGATCGTCGCGATGCCGCCAAACGGCGTGGTCATCGCGTTGAAGCGATCCTTGCTGTAGGCGCTCAGCGAGGTCAGCGTCAGGCCGTCGCCAAGGCCGAGTTCGACCTGTAGCGAAAAAAGGTCGTTCTTGGCGCGCTGATAGGGATCGAAGCTCGCCTCGATCATGTGCAGGTCGCGCGATAGCGTCTTGCCGGCGAAGGCGTCGAGAGGCGTCGTGCCGAACAGCAGGCCGAAGAGGCCCGGAAGCGTCTTCGAGCTCGCCGGGACGCCGGTGTTGCGCGGATCGGTCGCGGCGGTGTTGAGGCAGCCGTTCGAGAGCAGCGACCGGGTGAAGGGATTGGTCGCCACGCCGCCGATAGCCGCCGGGCCTGCATCGGGCGCACAGATGATCTTCGCATTGGCGCCGGCGGTGTCGTCCTGCTCGAAATGCTCCCACATGGCGCGCACGCTTACCCGGTCGGACGGGTCCCACTGCCCGGTGAGACGCGTGCTCCAGACGTCGGTGGAGTTGACCTTGTGCCCGGTGCCGACGTTCAGGATGTTGCCGTCACGCTTGATCCAGGTTCCCGCTGCGCGAACCGCCAGCGTGTCGCCAATCGGCACGTTGATGAATCCGCTGAGCTTCTTGCGATCGTAACGGCCATATTCGGCCGAGATTTCACCGGCGAATTCATGCTTGGGTGTGGCCGTGATGGTGTTGACCACGCCCCCGGTCGCGTTGCGACCGTACAGCGTGCCCTGCGGGCCGCGCAGCACCTCGATCCGCTCGATATCGTAAAACTCGGCGGCGGCGAGGCGATTGACCGTGAGCGGGATGTTGTTTTCGTGGATACCAACGCCGGTATCGGCCGACAGGCCCTGGATCTGCGCGCCGATGCCACGAATCTGGAAATTGTAGCGCCCGAAGCCGGTGGTCCCGAAGCTTACGTTCGGAACGGCGATCTGGAGGTCGGCTCCGCCGTTGAGTCCCCGCTCCTGCAAGGAGTCCGACGAAAAGGCCGAGACGGCGATCGGAACATCCTGAAGGTTCTCCGCCCGCTTCTGCGCGGTAACGATGATTTCGCCGACCTGGGGTTCGGTTTGCGCTTCCTGCGCGATTGCCGGCATTGCCGTGACACAGAACAGTGAAGTAGAAATCAACAATGCTGCTCTTGATGGCGCCTTCATAACAATCTCTCCCTATATTCACGTCTTTTCGAGGTTTGAAATCAGATCTTTCTCTGAACGTCTTTCCAGTACATTTCCCGAATATCTTTCTTGAGCACCTTCCCGACCGGACTACGCGGCAAGGTCTTCACGAAATCGACGCTCTTGGGCGCCTTGACCGAGCCGAGGCGATCCTTGCACAGGTGGATGATGTCCGCCGGTTCGAGCTGTGCCTCCGGCTTGAGCTCGATCACCGCCTTGACGGCCTCGCCCCACTTTTCATCCGGCACGCCGACCACCGCGCAATCGAGAACGGACGGATGCGACCAGATGACCTGCTCCACTTCGCTCGGGTAGACGTTGAAGCCCCCGGTGATGATCATGTCCTTCTTGCGGTCGGTGATGTGCAGGAAGCCCTCGTCATCGATATGGCCGATGTCGCCGGTGTGGAGCCACCCGTCGACAATGGCCTCGGCGGTCTTGTCGGGCTGCTTGTAATATCCCTTCATCACGATATCGCCGCTGATGCAGATTTCGCCGCTTTCCCCTTGGGGCAAATGCGCCCCGGCCTCGTCCTGGATGGAGATGCCGTTCGTGATCGCGGGGGTCCCGCATGCCGAGAGGCGGCTGTCCGGCGCGATCACGCCATCGACGAAATGGTCACCAGGGCGCAGGAAGGCGATCGATCCCGGCGCCTCGGTCTGGCCATAGCCCTGGAACAGGACCGGTCCGAACAGCTCGATCGCGCGCCGCAGCTTTTCCAGCGACATCGGCGCAGCGCCGTACATGAGGTAGCGAAGCGAGGAGAAGTCGCGCTGCTCGATGCCGGGCGTCTCGAGCAGGCTGTAGATCACCGTCGGCGGAAGAAACAGTTCCGTCACCCGCTCGCGCTCGATCGTATCGAGCAGCAGCATCGGATCGGGCTTGGGCAGGATAACTACCTTGCCGCCACGGGCCGTGGCCGAAATCGAGAGGAACCCTGCCGAGTGCGTCATCGGCGCGGCGGCCAGGTTCACGATCCGCTCATCGACGGCATAGGACGAGTTGATGA